>JBCECD010000001.1:0-19239 GCA_039206745.1 Bdellovibrio sp.
CGGCCTTTAGCTCACGAAATATATTGAAATTTTTCTCATCATAAATGAAAGAGCCCTTCTCTCAAACAGAAGGGCTTCTTTTTTAAAAATCAATTTTTCTTTCATAGTGACATGTATACCCTTGAGGGTTTTTCACTAAATAGTCTTGATGATAATCCTCGGCTTTCCAAAAATCCCCCGCCGCGACGATTTCAGTCACGATCGGCTTTTTCCAAGCACCTGATTTATCCACTTTGTTTTTCACGAGCTGAGCTTCTTCTTTTTGCTTTTCCGACGTATAAAAAATAGCACTGCGATACTGGGTTCCAATATCATTGCCCTGACGATTGACTGTCGTCGGATCGTGAATCTTAAAAAAGAAAAGTAATACATTTTGATAGCTTGTCTTCTGCGGATCGAAGACGATCTTTACAGTCTCTGCATGCTGAGTTGTGCCTGTCTTCACGATATTATAAGTGGCGTTCTTCAACTGGCCGCCCATATAACCCACTTCAGTTTCAATAATGCCCGGTTGTTTACGCAGCAGATCTTCCATTCCCCAAAAACATCCTCCAGCTAAATAAGCCGTTTCTGTTGCACTCACAACTTTTCCTTTCTTCTGAAGATCCGCGCCGGCAAAAAGGCCTGCTATCAAAACCAAAAACAAGATGATTACCGATTGTTTTCTCATGGGATGATTGTAGCACAAAGAGCAGAAGATACAAAAAAAGAGAGGACTCGCAAGTCCTCTCTTTGGACAAATCCTGGCAACGCGAAGTTAGCGCTGACTAGATCCTCTGGTCTTACTACCAGATTGATTGGATTGTCCGCTCATTCCGTCTCTGTTCGAACTGCTGAACTGATCTCTTTCAGATCTTTCGGTATCCAAATCAGAGTCGGAATCTGAACTGAAGTCAGAATCCACATCAACGTTGGAATTGGCAAAACTAGGACTGCTTTGTGAGGAAGAAGAAGATTTTAATTCTTCCAAAGCAACACTCGAGCTGGCACTAGCACTTGAACTTAAACCGGATCGCGAATTAAAACTGGGTTCCCCTGCAGCTGTTCCGCAGCGAGCAATACACTCGTCGATACGGCGCTCAGCTTCCGCTGGTTGCAAACTATATTTTTCTTGTACGAGATCAGATATTGCCTGCACGTCACCGTGAGTTCTTTCCAATTCATCACTGTTAATTTTATTCCAAGTCCTTTGCAATTCACTCTTTACTTTGCCCCATTTTGCTTGAGGTATATTTGAGCTCATCATAAAATTCTCCTTGTTAAGGGATAACATGCTTTTTACTCATGCATATCCGGGGCCAAAGAAACTTTCTTTTGACACAGGTACAGGTGCCTTTGTTTTCAATAGAGAAAAGAAATTAAAAGATTTTTATGAACTCGAGCATTTTGCCCCAATAGGGCGAGGTAAAATGCCTCAATACAGGCTTCAGTCGAGTGAGACCTTTTGTAAACCATCTCTGTAGACTTTCTGTTACGTTGCCAGTCTAACTCCTTTTAACGTGGAGAAGGATTGCGATTAAAAAGAATCAAATAGTCTTTAGCTCCTGTTTGCTCCATCATTCCTGAATATTTATTCTCTTCGAATTTCTTACGATAGGTTTTACGAGCGATATTCTGAACCATACAACCCAAAGGGCCTAAACCCGAAAGATCTTTTCCTGCCTCCATGATACACCGAGGCTCAAATGCCTGCTCTTGCTCTCTCGTGACCGGGAATTTCGTAATAGAAAAGCTGACAGCATCTAAATTGAACTCATTTTGCATACGAAAAACGGGGTTGCCTTTGATCAATTGCGAAGAATAAATATTAGGAACTATCACCGCCACTCGCAAGCCCTCAGCCAACGCTTTGCGAACGCCCTCCACAAAACGAGGCATTTCCTCTTTGAGATCCATGCGCATGTGCGAACTGAACAACTCCACATAAGGCAACATCGACTCAACCACAATCATATCATATTTCGAACCTGGCAATTGATTGGCCTCAAAAAAACCTCTGAGCAATTCCATATCTTCAATATGGTTCGGAGTCGTTCCAAGAATAAGAAGAGGCGCCTGCTGGATTTCCAAACGCAATCGCTCATACACTCCTCGTCCCAACTCCTCAGGTGTTGAAACCTGAGAAAATTTGATCTTGGGAATAGACTGAGGTTGAATAGAAAAGTTCGCCGCAAAATAAATTCCCGCAGCCAAAACCGTCACCGCACAGATCCAATAAAAGTACTTCATAGATGAGAAGTTCTCTTAGTTTAGCCATCAAGTCCAGGCTCCCCGCTTCATACTGATGGAACACCATGGCATTGTGGTTTCTAATCTGTTAGAATTATGTTAGTTTACGTTTTTTAACAGAGGACTTGATCTTGCAAAAGACAGGTACCGACTTATGACAACGGCGACGAATACAAAAGTTTTTTATCTTATCATTGGCTCTGGCCGCGTCGCCCGCCATATGGCCCACTATTTCCATCAACTTAATATTCATTTTGAGTCCTGGGATCGCTCCCAAGATCCTCATGTTTTGGCTCGCAAAGTTTCTTCTGCAACTCACGTTCTATTGGCCATCAGCGATCAGGCTTTGGAAGGTTTTTATCGGCAGCATCTTTTAGGCCACGATAAAGTGGTGGTGCATTTCTCAGGAGCTCATCACTTCCCCGAGATGATAGCTGCTCATCCTCTGATGACCTTTGGAGCCACGTGGTATGAATTGGCTCTCTATAAAAAAATCCATTTTGTCCTCACAGGATCCACAGCCTTAGCCGAGGCCTTACCTGGATTGCCTAATTCTTTTTCACCTCTACCCGCCGAGCAAAAATCTCTCTACCACGCTTACTGCGTGCTCGGTGGAAACTTTGTCACTCTCCTTATAAATAAAATGCTGGAAGGATTGAGCTCTTTGAATATTCCACCAGAGGCGGCAGAGGTTTATGTTCAACAGACAGTTCAAAACACTCTGGCGCAGTCTCATCGCGCCCTGACCGGACCCTTGGCACGAAAAGATGTGCAGACTGTGCAAAAAAATATCGAGGCTTTGACTCAAGACCCTTATCAACAGATTTATCAAGCCTTCTTGCAAGTGCATTGGCCCGACTATCCACGAAAGGACAACCACCATGAAAACCGTTCTTGATTTTCACTCTAAGAAAGAGAAAAAAGAAAAGATCTCGATGCTCACCTGCTATGACTATTCTTTCGCACGCATTTTAGCAGCCAGTGACGTGGATTGCCTGCTTGTCGGAGACTCTTTGGGCATGACCATGCATGGACACAAAACCACTCTACCTGTTTCTGTCGCGATGATGGCCCTGCATACGGCAGCAGTCATGCGTGGGGCTGGCGATAAGTTTGTCGTCGCAGACTTGCCTTTTCTCAGCTATCGCAAAGGGCTCACCGCTAATATGACTTATGTTGAAAAGATCATGAAGGCCGGTGCCCACGCGGTGAAACTCGAAGGCGCTGATGGCAACCTTGAATTGGTTCGTCACATCGTGGACTCAGGAGTTCCAGTCATGGGGCATTTGGGACTGACACCTCAATCAGTACATCAACTCGGTGGTTTCAAAGTTCAAGGACGCGATCAAAAAGCACAGCGTAAAATCAAAGAGCAAGCTCTGCAACTGCAAGAGGCGGGAGCGTTCTGTGTTGTGCTTGAATGCGTGCCTTCCCATCTGGCTGAAGAGATCACCCAGGCTTTGGAAATCCCTACAATCGGCATCGGTGCAGGTCCTCACTGCGACGGACAAGTACTGGTGCTTCAGGATATGCTGGGCATGGGACAGGATTTTAAACCTAAGTTCTTAAAAACTTATTTCTCTGGTTTTGAGAACATGAAAGACGCTTTCAACAAATACCATCAGGAAGTGACTCAGGGAGCCTTCCCTACTGAGAAAGAGAGTTATTCATGAGTGTTGTTCTCCAGTCTCCTCGAGAGTGTCAGCAATGGCGTCGCCAACAGCAGGGCTCTGTCGGCTTTGTTCCGACTATGGGAGCTTTGCACTCAGGCCATGCCGAACTTTTACGCCGAGCCCGTCAGGAAAATGATCGAGTGGTCTTGTCTATTTTCGTCAACCCCACTCAGTTCAATGATCCTCAAGATTTACAAAAGTATCCCAAGACTTGGGAGCAAGACGTCGCTTTAGCTCGAGAGCATGGTGTGGATGCCATTTTTTATCCTCGTTATGACGATATGTATCCAGATGGATATCGCTACAAAGTCACTGAGAATCAATTCTCTCTGTTGTTAGATGGCGCTCATCGTCCCGGGCACTTTGATGGCGTGCTCTCCGTGGTGATGAAGCTTTTGAACCTGGTCGCTCCTCACAAAGCCTACTTCGGAGAAAAAGATTTTCAGCAGCTCACACTCATTCAGGGTATGGTGCAAAGTTTTTTTATGCCTTTAGAAGTTGTGCCGGTTCCCACTGTTCGCGAGGACGACGGCTTGGCAAAAAGCTCCCGCAATATCCGCTTGAGCCCTCTCGAAAGACAAAAAGCTCCAGCGATCTATAAAGCCCTTCGTGAGAGCACCACAGCTGAAGAGGCTGCCCGCCGCCTCACCGAGCAAGGATTTATTGTAGATTATGTGACAGATATTCATTCACGTCGGTTTGTCGCCGCCAAGTTGGGCGAAGTGAGGTTGATTGACAATGTCGAAATCTAAAGTTCTCTTTATCATGACAGGATCCATTGCCTGTTACAAAGCCTGTCACGTGATCTCACGTCTTATACAGAATGATTGCGAAGTGCAGGTTGTTGCCACACCTTCGGCTTTGAAGTTTGTTGGAGACGCCACTCTGGAAGGGTTGACTGGCAAACCTGTCATCAGCGATCTGTATCATACCGGTCACATCATGGATCATATTCATCTAATGAGATGGGCGGATGTGATTTTAGTTGCTCCCGCCACCGCGAATTTTATCAACAAAGCGGCGCAGGGAATTGCTGATGACCTAGTACAGACTTTATTCTTGGCCCATGATTTCAAGAAGCCTTTTTTAATTGCGCCGGCAATGAACGCGAGCATGTACACTCATCCCGTCACTCAGAAGTCTCTTCAGACCCTGAAAGACCTGGGCTTACAAATTCTCGAGACTGCCTCAGGGATTCTGGCTTGCGGTGAAGAGGGCTGGGGACGGCTGCTGGAGCCGGATCTTATTTTACAAATGACCTTGGAGAGTTTGAGGGGGAGCCATGATGAGGTGAGTTCATCATCATCATCATCATCATCATCATCATCATCATCATCATCATCTTCATCTTCATCTTCATCATCATCATCTTCTTCTTCTTCTTCTTCTTCTTCTTCTTCTTCTGCTGCTGCTGCTGGTACTGCTGCCGCTACCACCTCTTCTAGTGCTGACTTAAAAACAAAATCAAACACACCGTATACTCTCTCTTCACAAGCTCGCCCGGGATCAGCAAGACCTTTGAAAATTTTAGTGACCGCGGGCGGAACTCAAGAGCCCATCGACACGGTTCGAGTGATCAGCAATCTCAGCTCAGGTCGCACTGGTATTGTTTTAGCTGAATACCTCACACAGATGGGTTGTGAAGTCACTCTTCTGCAAGCCCATGCTTCGCAAAAGAGCACTCATGTCGCTCATCGCGATGTTTTCACCAGTTTTCACAGTCTCGATGAAAGATTGAAGCATCATCTTACCAGCTCGGAGTTCACCCATGTGATTCATGCCGCAGCGGTGAGTGATTACTCTGTGGAGAATATCGAGATTGAAGGAAAGAAGTTTTCTCCTCTGCAAGTTAAGAAAATGAATTCGGACTCTGAGACAATGAGCATTCATTTGAAGCGCAATCATAAGATTGTCTCTCGCCTTAAAGAATACTCTCGCAACAAAGATTTGAAGGTGATTGCCTTCAAGCTGACCAGCCACGCTTCTCTGGAGCAACGCCAGGAGGCGGTAAAAAAACTCTTTGCAAATTCTCAGGCGGACTGGGTTGTGCACAATGATCTGACTGATATGGATATTGTGGCGAGAACCCATAAGTTCACTCTCCATTCTCCAGGAAGAGAGCCGGCGGTTCCTTGCGATTCTTTGGAACAACTCAGTGCTCAATTGACGAATCTGTTATTGAAGGAGTCTTTATGATTCTCTGTTTGGATGTTGGAAATACGCAGATCTATGCGGGGCTCTTTGATCGCGATCAGATGGTCCTCTCATTCAGAAAGAATTCGAAGAGTGGAGCCTCCTCTGATGAGACGGGCATTTTTCTTCGCAGTGCGATTCGCGAGAATGGCTATGATCCCTCTAAAATAAAGCAAATCGCGATTTGCAGTGTGGTTCCGGAGGTTATTTATTCTCTGCGCGGCGCCTGCATGAAGTATTTCAATATCAATCCTTTCATTCTGCAGGCCGGAGTGAAAACGGGATTGAAGGTGAAATATCGCAATCCCGTGGAAGTGGGGGCAGATCGTGTGGCAAATTCCATCGCTGCGACACATCTTTATCCAGGAAAGAATTTGATTTTAGTGGACCTCGGAACAGCCACTACTTTTTGCGCTGTCACGAAGGACAAAGACTATTTGGGTGGTTCTATTGTGGCGGGTTTGCGCTTGTGTATGGAAGCCTTGGAAAGCAAAACAGCCAAGCTTCCCTCTGTGGAAATCATTTCTATGCACGAAGCTTTAGGGCGCTCTACGGTGGAGTCCATTCAGTCGGGTTTGTTTTACGGCCACTTGGGAACAATCAAAGAGCTGAGTGAGCGCATCACTAAAGAATGCTTTCATGATGAGAAACCTCTGATCATTGGCACTGGCGGCTTTGCCTATTTATTTGAAAAAGAAAAAATATTCGATGAGATCGTCCCAGATTTAGTTCTGAAGGGCATGCTGATCGCTTTACAATATAATACTTAAGGACAACGACTATGAACATTACCATGTTACGAACAAAAATTCATCGCGCCACCGTCACCGGAGCAGATCTGAATTACGAAGGCTCGGTCAGTATTTGCCCTGACCTGATCAAAGCTTCTGGCTTGCTCATTCATGAGCGCGTCGACATCTATAACTGTAATAATGGCGCTCGTTTTTCAACCTATGTGATCAAAGGCAAAAAGGGCGAGATCTGCCTCAATGGAGCTGCGGCTCGTCATGTGCACAAGGGTGATTTAGTCATCATCTGCTCTTATTGTGGCTTAGACTACAAGGAAGCGCTGAAGCATGAAGGCGTGGCGATCTTTGTTGATGAGAACAATCGCGTCAAAGAAAAGCGCAAAGAGGATCGCAAGAACAATAAGTGACGCCGCGACATAGCGATGCAATGCAGTGATTTATTTGAAATTCGTTAGTTTCATTAATTTTTCTTGAAACGGACGCAGGTGCCCGAATACCGTCTAAAAAGTTGATCCGTATAAGCTGTGAATAAGGCGCAGCGTTTCTACCAGACACCAGAAATGTCTGACTATGGAGGTTTTTATGAAGGCATCTTTTTTACTGAGTCTTTGCTTCTCTGTCTTTATCAGTGTAGCAGTTCACGCAGCCCCCTCTTCTCAAGTAATTCCTTATTACGGTGAGAAATTCTATAACGATCTGGCATCAGGTGTTGCCAATCAAGATCTTGCTCTCAATATCAAATCTGTTTTACGCAGCTACCATCTGTCTGGTGCCGGCACTTACGATCAAATCGTGGATCGCTGCTCTGGCGACAACTGCTACTCTCATGTCTCTGTGGGGTATGACAGTGCTCGCGTTTATTTGATGGGACAACTCTATCTTGTAAAGCATGGCGATTCTTACGCTGTCCGCGATCTCTATTGTGATACAGAAAAAACAGCTGCGGACTTCCGTAGCGGTTATAAGCCAGGCCCGAATCAAGTTCCAGATGCAACAGTCATCAATACGGAACACACCTGGCCACAAAGCCGTTTTTCAGGTCGTCACAATCGAGGGACACAAAAAGCGGATCTTCACCATCTCTTCCCCACAGATTCTTCTTTGAACTCTGTTCGCGGCAACAACAACTTCGGCGAAGTTACGACAGATACAAAAATTTTAAAATGTCGAGTTTCTCGTTTCGGCAGATCTGCTCGCGGTGGAGCTGAAGTTTTTGAACCACCAGCAAATCACCGTGGCAATGTCGCTCGCGCCCTGTTCTATTTCTCTGTTCGCTACGACCTTCCGATCCAAGCGGCGGAAGAGGCGTTCTTGAGAAAATGGTCTAAAGAAGATCCTATTGACGAAGAAGAAATCGAGCGCAACGAAGAGATCTTCCACATCCAGGGCAATCGCAATCCATTTATTGATTTCCCAGGCCTTGAAGATCGTATCGCTGATTTCTAGTTCTGTCCCATCCTTGCCTTGACGTCAGAGTCGTTTTCGGGGAAGTTCTTCCCTTATGGCTCTGACTCTCCTGCAACTGCAATCTGGTTACAAATCTTTCGGCTCAAAAATCATCTTTGAAGACGCTAACTTCGCAATCAACGAGGGCGAGCATGTTGGGGTGATTGGGCCGAACGGCGCTGGAAAATCAACACTGTTTAAAATCCTGGTGGATCATGAGTCTTTAGATCAAGGCCTGGTCACAAAATCCCAACAGCTCCGTTTGGGATATCTGGAGCAGGAGTCCGACTGGAATGTCGATGATAAAGTTGAAGAATATCTCGAAGCAAACTGCTTGAAGCCCCTATGGGAGTTGAAGCAGTTTGGTCTCAGACTGGGCCTGACAGAAGATCATTTTCAAGCACAATTAAAACAGCTCAGTGGCGGGTATCGCATGCGCGTGAAGCTGCTGTACTTAATTGGACAGGAACCGAATCTTTTGCTGCTCGATGAGCCGACGAACTTTTTGGATTTGGAAACTCTATTGGTACTGGAAAACTTCTTACAGGAGTATAAAGGTGCCTTTCTCTTGATTTCCCATGATCGCGAATTTCTCCGCCGAGTGACGGATCATATTCTGGAAGTGGAGAGCGGAGATATTGTGAAGTTTCCGGGCAGCTTGGATGACTATTTTGAACAAAAGCAGATGCTGAGTGAGTTGTTGCAAAAACAAATGTTAAGCCAGCAAGCAAAACGTAAATCCATTCTCGATTTCGTCACACGCTTTGGCGCCAAGGCAACAAAAGCACGTCAGGCTCAGAGTCGCTTAAAGGCGCTGGAGAAAATGGAAGTGATTGAAATGAAGGCCGCGCCTCCGCGCTCAACAATTCACATTCCTTCTCCGAGTCCGACGGGGAAAATGATTTTAGAAGTAGAGAATGCGGACTGCGGTTATGGAGATAAAGTAGTTTTAAAGAACATTTCTGTGCGTATGGAGCGCGGAGATCATCTTGGGATCGTGGGTCTGAACGGCGCCGGAAAATCCACTCTTTTAAAATCCTTGGGTGAGCAGATTTCTTTGCTACGAGGAACTATCAAGTGGGGTCATCAGGTTCGTCTGTCTTATTTTGCTCAGCACACGCCGGAGTCATTAAATCCAGAGCATACGGTTTTGGAAGCGATGGCGGCGAAGGGGCACCCCGAGGTCACACAACAAGACGTTTTAAACATCGCTGGCAGTCTTTTATTTTCGGGGGACGCTGTACAAAAAAAGATCAAGGTTCTCTCGGGCGGGGAAAAGTCTCGTGTGGCTTTAGGACAGATTCTTTTGCAAAAATCTCCGCTGTTGCTGTTAGATGAGCCAACGAATCACTTGGACTTCGACACAGTGGAAGCTTTGACGGTGGCCCTTGAAAAATATGAAGGCACTCTTGTGATCGTCAGTCATGACCGGGGTTTCATTGGCCGTGTTGCCAACAAAATCTTGGAAGTGAATCACGGCTTGCTAACTTTATACCCAGGAACCTACGACGAGTATGTATGGAGCTTACAAAAAGGCTTTCTTGCCAATCGAGAACCGATGGCTGCACCTCTTCTTTCTGAAAAAAGCACTCCAACGGCTGCCACGCCCGCAGGACCGGTAAAGATCAATCACAAAGAAGAGCGCAAACGCCTCGAGGCCTTACACCGCAAAGCTCAAAAAAACATCGAGGACTGCGATAAAAAAATCACTCTCCTCAACGCCACTCTTCTCACCCTCAACGAAGACCTCCTCAAAGCCTCCGGCGAAAAAGCCATCACCATCGCCCGTGAAATCCACACCCTCACCGAACAAATCGAAGCCCTAGAAAACTCCATGCTAGAATCCATGGAAACCCAAGAAAAAATATCAAAAGGTGCCTGGTGATTTTTTACGGCAATAGTGCGTTATAAGATCCGGGGTACGGCATTTTAATCCAATCAGCTTCAGTAATTACCAACACTTAACGCACTATTGCCGTAAAAAATCACCAGGCACCTTTTTGGGGGAGGCGGTACCATTCTATGGCGTCTATGAAGGCTTTGGGTTGGTAGGCGTTGGCTTTTTTGTTCCATTGCACGTCTTGCCAACCGAGGCTGAGGAAGGATTGGCTTTGAGGGTCTCGTTTTTGGAGGAAATCCAAAACGTTTACTACAGATTCTAGTTCGGTTTTTTTCATGAGTAGAGATGGGAGATGGAATTGAACAAAGCCGATGCCCTTATTCTGAGAGCCGAAACCCTCAACACCTTCGAGAATGAAACCTGCGTATTGGATTTTGTCGGCTCCGCAACTGTTCACTATAAGAAGTTTTTCTGTCATGGCAGCATACTGCATAACATAGGCGAAGTCATATTGACCACACTTCGAAACAATCGTGCGCGTGGCTTTTAACTCCCCCACAGCTCGCACAGCAACCGGATACTTCGATGGCAACATCCACAACTTTTCAGAATTCAAAATAGCTATTTGCATCTGAGGATTCTTGCGCGCCAGTTTTTCCAACTCCTGCCACTCACTCGAAGTCTCCTGCACCGGCTCAGGGCTCACATACAGAACATCAAAAAAAGCTTCCAATGAGGCCTTTTCAAAACCTCCCTTTTGCAACTCCCGATTGAACAGTTCCTTCGACAATCCCGCATGCACAGCAAAGGAACTGATATTCGTAACCGCCAACGCTGATTTGAAAAGCCCCTCCTCCATCACCGTCAACGGCAAAGCAGGCTGCAGTTCTGTTTTTAATAACCGTGATAAATTTCGAGTGAGCTCAAAACGCGCCCTCACACCCATTCTAAGATAAGAACGAATCCAACTGACTGTTAGCAGAGGGCGCAAACTCAAATCCCCCACTTGATCCGCGAGCACCGATATCTGATCCTCTTGTGCGCAGATTGCATAATGCTCCGATAGCTTCCACGGAGAATCACAGTAGGCCTCTGGAGATTTCAGCAATGAAGGCCAACGCACCGTCTGCAACGATGTGCTCGACAGCGAACGAGGGTCTCCCACCATGAGAGTCCCTCCCTCTAAATACAATAGAAAATCCGTGAACACTTCTTCCAAAAGAGCTTGTTGCGCAAAAAAGGTCTGGCTGCGCTCCCGATACCACACCTTGGCCAAAGCCTTTTCCAAATGTCCCGGAGCCTGCAAAAGAGACGTTCCTAAATAAACATGATTCCCTTGCACCCGGAAGAAAAAAGGCCGATCTTGCAGGAGAGTAATATGCACTTTTTTATAGAAAGGCTCCATGCTCTCCAGCACTCTCTCCATTTGTTGAATACGATAATTAAGATTGACCAGCTCCGTACTGAAAAAAGCACTATAAGGAACGGATTTATTAAGGGCACAACGATATATCACCTCATTTTTGTCCACAGAAGTGATGTCAATTTTCTCGACAACCCTGGATTCAATACATAGAGGCCGCCTTGTCATCTCGACAACGAAAAGGCTAAGTAAGCCAAAACACACAAAGCTGAGAGCTGTCACCCACCGCAAAAGCATAGATAATGGACTCATAGTGCAAAACGCAGGCCCTCCTATTTCAAATTGAAACTCGACCTTTGTCTCACTTCAATTCACCCCTTTTTTTCTTCTGAGTGATCCATAAAACCTCAATAGTTATTTTCTAGGCTTAATGAAAAGGAGATTCTTATGAAAATTAATAAATTTATCATCCTTACAGCTCTCGTTATCAGTTACAGCGTTCCCTCATTCTCACAACAGAATGATAAAAAAGGCCCCCCTCCCGGCGGTGGCCGCGGTCCCAAACTCACAGACGAACAAAAAAGTTGCCTGGATGGAATTTTGGGCTCACCAGAAGAGCGCTCCGAACGCCCT
Source organism: Bdellovibrio sp. (assembly GCA_039206745.1). Taxonomy (GTDB): domain Bacteria; phylum Bdellovibrionota; class Bdellovibrionia; order Bdellovibrionales; family Bdellovibrionaceae; genus Bdellovibrio. The sequence goes on from JBCECD010000001.1 coordinate 12,127, forward strand.
TCTCATGAAGAGATGGATGCAGCCATGAAAAGCTGCGGAATCAGCAAGCCTGAAAAGCTCTCCAAGAGCCGCTCAGCCGCTTCTGAAGAATCAGCACAAGAAGAATAAAAACTCTAAACCGACTTCTCTCGCTACAGGAGGCAAAAGCCTCCTGTACTTTTTTCTGAAATTCATAAATTGGCATCACTTTACTTTACTTGTTCCACCAACCTCGCTACATTCCCGCCACCAAACTATCCAAATTCACAAGGAGTAAAGTATGAAATCTATTATCATGGCCTCTGTTTTATTGTTGGGAAGCTCTTTCTCATTCGCGCAAACTTCCACTGATGAAGCGAAAGTTTATTGCTACGTAAATTACACACCTCGCGCTTACGGTCCTGGCATCCTTAAAGAACTACAAAAAGTTTCTGGTACTTTAGTTGAAACTTATGCTTTGAGCGAAGTGATCGACGGCAAAACTGTTGAGGTAAAAGCAGAATTGTATCCTGTAAAATCAAATCTTACGTCTGCTTTGGTTAATCTTTCTTTGAAAGTAAGCCAAGACGGAGCTCCATTGTACCAAACAGATTCTGTAGCGGGAATCTTAACTGCTTCTCCTGCTTCCGCAACTGTAAAAACTCAATTGGCTGGCACGCAACTCGCTGCTGGTTGCGTTTTAAAATAATTCCTCATTCGCCTGAAATACCACTCCTACCAACAAGGGGGAGTGGGTTTCATTGCCGCAAGCATCTTTTTGACTGACTCTAAATATTGACTCTCTTTAGATACCAAAATCACGTCCGTCGCCAGTTCACTCGTTTCCGGTTTTCTTCCCTCACACACAACTTTACCGGTCTCTGCATTCTTCTGCACATCTGTGATAACACCCGGAATGAACAGCAAACCCGTTAATTCCCACTGTTTTACTTTGTTTTTCATGTGAACCTGAACCAGCATATAACTGTTCCAGAACTTCTCATCCTTCTCTTGTTTCGCCACACCGATCGAAGTTAATGGAACCAGAAAGAATTCTTCACCAGTGGCCACATCTGTATAGGCAGCAATCCCCACTTTCTCCGGTTGAAAAACAGTTTCCTTCAGTGTTTCTTTCTTCGACTCTTTTTCTTTTAACTCAAAATGCAACAACGCACGCTGTTTTTCGCGAATCACTTCACTCAATCTTTCACCGGAAAGATCACATTCGGATTCTTTATCCAAACTGACCGCATGACAAGACACAGATGCCTCTTTCAAATTCTCCACTTGCGAGAAAAGAGATTCGATATCAATTTTAGACAACTCTTCCGAGGCTGATTTTTTTACTTCAGCCACGATGGCTGCAAAGTCCTTCACTTTAAACTTAATAGAAAAAATTCGAACATCGAAACCGTTCTCCTTCATTTTCGCAACCAGATCCTCGTGACGGAGATTGCGCGAGTTGTCCTGGATGTATTTCTTTACGCGAGTGATGTTGTTAATATCTCCTGAAGTCAACTCCTTCATCGAGGAGACAGCAGCAGAGAGCTGACTCGACAAATCACCAGACAGAGTCGAACCCACCCCTGAGGTGTCAGCGCTCCCGGCCTCAGAATCAGATGCCACCGCCGACGCAGAGGAACCCTCTGTCGAAGTCAATTCTACATCTTCCACACTCGTCCCGGAGGAAATTGCAGCAGAAGCAGAACCAACAAGAGAGGCTGAGGACTTTGTCTTCTTACCGCCCCTGTTGTTTCGATTCTGTTTTGTTTTACCCTCACTCGTCACTGTCACTTTGCAATCAGCCTGGGTCGAAATCTCACGCAGATATTCGCAAAGCTGCGAATCCGTCAGACCCCTTAGAGTGTAGAGGCTGATCAGGAACTCATTTAGTAGAAAATCCACTTTTTCATCTGCATTCAATTTATCAAAGGAACGAGAATCAATGCGCACCTGAAGCGCTTTTTGCGAAGCCACTGGCGAGGATGAAATGGACAGATAGGTCTTGCTGAGGGCACCCACCTGCTCACTCAAATTCATCGGCCCTAACAACCAAGTTTTCAATTTGAAAAAGGAATCCCAGGAAGTAGGAGCTCCCGAACTTAAATCGCTAAAAATCTTACTCAGATTATCCTGGTACACCTCAAGGGTGGTAGGGTCCATTACATATTTCTGCTCTTCAGTTGTTAGCTTGGACTGACGAAGGCCCGCTTTGCTACCGCCGCCGCCACCTCCAGCCACCTTGGCGGTCACCGTGTGACTACTCTCTTGACAAGATGCCAAAATAAGGGACGTAGCAATCAATAAGCTGGAAATTAGGCGCGAAGGGTTTTGGATAGAACTCATATTCACCTCTGCTCTCCTGATATTTCAAGAAGGATGCCGCTCACAACGACTCAAAATGATACAAAATCATATACGCAACTTTCAGCGACGGAGAGCTCTTTTCTTGAAAGCGAATTGCAAATGAGATGCTCATTTCTGCCTTAAGAATTGAACACCTTTCGTTTCTATGTAAGATTAGACTCCTTGAAAAACATGGTTTGGTTTCTTCTTTCTTTAATCCTGCATCTGAGTGCTGGATATTTTCTCTGGAAGTTTCTTCCAGCGGATGAACCCGTGACACTTTCGGCAAACGATGTTGTGGATTTAACTCTAGCCGATCTGCCAACCATACGCTCCGAAGTTCAATCTCTGCGCCAACTTCCCCCACGAGCCACTTTATCGCCCTCCGTAGCAGCACCCCAACCGGGCATTGCTGAATCTGAGACAACAGCTGCCACCGACTCTTCGCCGTCGACAACGGCCACAGAAGATTCAGCCGCAGACGGTGCCGCAAATGAAGGGGCTGCATGGAGTGAAGTCACTAAGTTTCCTCGCGTGGCAAAGGAGTATAAAGCCGTCTATCCAGAGCAGGCAAAAACTGCGGGTATAGATGGAACTGTGGTTCTGGATGTTTTAATCAACACAGAAGGCAAAGTACAAACCGTGCAGCTGGTGTCGGGACCTGGTTATGGTCTGAACGAGTCGGCTATTGAAGCTTTAAAAAAGTTTGAGTTCTCGCCGGCTCAACGACGGGACAAAAATGTCGCTGTTAAAATTCGTTATTCTTACAAGTTCAAATTAGGTGTGAATTGATTCAGGGAGTTTTATGAAACACACAATCTTAGGCATATCCATTCTTTTGTCATCTACAGCTTTGTTCGCCCAAGAGCAACAACCACCTGTATTTGAGACCGTTGTAGAAGACGTGATGTTTAACAGTTCAGATCGAGTGATCATCGACGAACGTACAATCAAGGACTCACGGGCTCCCAATATCACAACACTCCTCTCCACTCAGGCCAACATCACTGTTACCACCTCTCCTTTTCAACCCAACTCCATTTATATTCGCGGCGGGGATGCTGGGCATGTTTTAATTCTTGTGGATGGAGTTCCTTTTTATGACGCCTCCAATGCTCAACGCACTTTCAACCTCAACTCTCTCGACATCAAGTCTGTCCGTCGTATTGAAGTTCTGAAGGGCAGTCAAACAGTCCTCTATGGTGGTCAGGCTCTCAGCGGTGTGATTAAAATTGATACGATCCCGCAAGAGGTCGGCAGCAAAACAGGTTTGCAAGGACAAATCGGAACTCAGGATATGAGAGACATCACCGCAGTTCATTCGCAGCTAGCAACAGACAATCAAGGTCTTGTCATGCGCGGTCACGGAGCCTGGAAGGAAAGCAAATCCCCTATTTTAGATTCTTCCAACACCTACTCTCAAAATAACTGGAGTGGTGAAGCCACCTATCTTTGGAAAGGACCTGCCGAGGGATATATCAAAGGAAGCTATATTCAAGAGAGAAATTACTCTCCCGCGCCTTTGAACAGTTATCAAGTTGCCGACTCTAATGATTTTCAACAATACAGCCGACAGTTGGGATTTTCTTCAGCTTTGCAGTTTCGTGATGCCTTCCTTGAGCCTCACTTCACCTTAGGAATTCAAAACAGTCTGCGCCAGTTCGATCAGCCTGTCAGCTCTTCCAATCCTATGCTCACAGATGAGGATTACGACTCCAACTTACGCACGGTCCGGGCTCATATCACGCCTTATAAAGATCAGAACGTGTCGACCTTATTAGGTGCAAGTTATACATACGAAGACATTCACTACAAATCCAGCAATGTTGAAATCGCCAACGCCCTGTCGGAGCAGTATGGTGTTTTTGGGAAAATGAGCTTTAACATATATCCTCATATTCTCCTTTCCCTGGGAGGGCGATGGGAGACATGGAAGGAAGACAAACACGCCGGCACGGCTCAAATAGGCCTGGCTCTTTTTCGTGACACCAAGCTGGAGTGGTCCAATGGTTACAAAATTCCCTCTCTTTTCCAGCTGTATTCTTCTTATGGCAATCCCGACCTTAAAGAAGAAAGAGCGTCTCAGTACACTCTCACTCAGGAATTTCAAATTTCACCTCGACAACAGCTCTCTCTCTCGCTTTTTTATACAGAGTTTTCAGATCTCATCGTTGTTCAAGGCAGCTATCCTTCCCTTCAATATCAAAACGTGCAAAAAGCTGAATCTCGTGGCGTGGAAGTTCTCTATTCACTCCGCCCCACTGCCAACTCCTCGCTCTTCTTCACTTATGGTTATCAGGAACCTCGAGATCTCGATAAGGCCCAGTGGCTGATCAGAAGAGCCCTCGTCAGCGGCAGTGTCAAATACCTTCATACTTACTCAGCCCATACCGGCAGTATCGAAGTCGTCGGCAAAGGGGAAATTCTGGATCGCACAGGTTCCACTTCTTACAGAACTCTCCCCGGCTATGCTGTGGCAAACTTGGCTTACTCCTACGACTGGGGCCAGGGGCTTTCGCTTTACACTCGCCTGAATAATGTTCTCGACCATCGCTACCAAGAGTCCTACTCATGGTATAACGAAGGTTTTTCAGGAGTGGCGGGAGCCGAGTACTGGTTCTAATTATTGGCACCTTGAGAAACAAATAATGTCTCTTAAGGTAGGTTTCGCAAATTCCACCCTTCTCCGCCTTTATATTTGATTTGATGTCCTTCCACTTGGCAACACTCTTGCTTCTCTCAGGGAAGCTACCAGGAAGGACAAATCGTGATTGCAAAGGCTTTACTCTCCCTATTCTTTACTCAACAGGCTATAGCTGGGGTTGGAGATCTCTACAGATTTGAAATTCAGGATGACTATCCTTCACGGTCTGCTTTAATTCACCAAGCACAATCACTTTGCAAAAAGATGCAGTCCCTTGATTACTCTGAAGATCAAATCTCTCAGGACATCACTGCTTTTTTTAAGTCTCCTCTCAAAGGAACCCATAAAAGCGAAGACAGCTCCGGTCCTAACTTTGACTTTTTCTTTGATCTGACCTCGCCTTTGCAACTCCAAATCAAATTGAATTATCAAACTGATAGCATGACTTTCAACTTGAAAAGACAAAACAATGAAATTGAACCCATCACTCGAATCAATCTGGCCAATAACTGCCATCTCTACCAAGCTTATCACACTTACTACAATCAATCACAGCGCCCTTATCTGCGCATCAAACTCGACTCTCAAGAAAAAGAGATATTCCGAGTAAGAGTGGAAGAGGAGCCCCGCTCTCTTCAGGAGATTTACGGCGATGAAAGCCTCAAAGAAAAAAGTAAAGAAACCTTACGTGTCGGCTTTATTGACTCAGGTTTAGATTATAATCACTCTGCTCTGGCTAAAAAATCGCGCCCTCTTCTTGGTATAGATTTGACCAACCCAGAACGCCCTCCTTATGACTATACTAATTCCATTTTTAACGAGCTTGCAGGACGAAGTTATTCTCATGGCACAGCAGTGGCCGATATTGCCACAAAAGATTTGGATGTACTGATTGTTCCAGTGAGAATAGAAAATAAATCCCACCTCGCCGGCGAAGCCATCGAGCACCTCGCACGCAACAATGTTCGCCTCGTCAACGTCAGTCAGGGATCAGTCAAAAAAGAAGACTGGTTGTCTTTTGAAAAAGCGGCCTTAGCTCATCCGGAAATGCTCTTCATTGTAGCCGCCGGCAACGAAAAAGAAAACATCGACACAAATCCCCTTTACCCCGCCAGTGCTGATCTTCCCAATATGATCGTGGTTGCCTCGGTTAATAAAGAAGGAAGATTCTCTTCTGATTTTTCGAACTATGGACCGAGCAGAGTTCATGTCGCCGCTCTTGGTGAGGCTATTACGGCAGCCACCGCTGGAGGTGGCACACAGAGTGTTCATGGTACATCCATGGCCACGCCTCAAGTTACAAGAAAAGCGGCACAGATTCTTCTAAGAAACAGAAACATCGCCACTCAAGAGCTTAAAAAACAAATCTTAAAAAGTGCCGTGATGATGCCAACGTTAATTGGCAAAGTGAAATTTGGCGTGATCAACTCGCCTCAGGTCATGTCCTCTGAAAAATAAGGCTGCTATAATACAAATGCTGTCCCTGTAGTCACTATGATAAAGTGATTGAAGTCGAAAGGAGACTTCCATGGATACATGTGAAAACTGCGGCAACGCCTACGATAAAGCCTTTAAGGTCAAGCTTGCCGGTAAAGAACACACCTTTGACAGCTTCGAATGCGCCATCAACAAGCTGGCTCCACGTTGTGAGCACTGTGATACTCGCATCATCGGCCACGGAGTGGAAGCTCGCGGCATGATATTTTGCTGCGCTCACTGTGCAAAAAATGAAGACGTGAAAGAATTGAAAGACCGCGTTTAGTTCCTCTTCATTGATCACGTCACCTTGATCATACGTGCCACTGTCAAAAGCTAGTGTGGTAAGCAAAGCCCACAACATCACCGGAAATAAAAGGGGTCCAGTTCTGTATGCTTGACCCCGTGTTCAAAGCTGAAGCTCGTCCCCAGAATATCCCCAGGGCCGCTCCAGCTACCACATCACTCAACCAATGAATATTTTCGTTCACGCGCGAAGCCGCCACAAAACCTGCTAAAGCATAGGCTGGTATTCCCACTTTATATCCATAAGAGTAAGCCAAAGACGTCGCCGTCGCAAAAGCCGACGACCCATGCCCCGAGGGAAAGGAAAGATGATCGCGCCCACTGGGACGCTCTCTTTGCGCCAGCAGCGCCCTGGACCACTCCGTCGTGTTTTGGAAATCCGA
>JBCECD010000001.1:19249-28028 GCA_039206745.1 Bdellovibrio sp.
CCTTGCTGTGCTGAAGGCCATTTACAGGGTCCACCATTAACTGCACCAGGGCAATCGCGATCCCAGGTCCACCACTTCCCAGATAGCCACCGATATCAGCCGTGGCGGTGTCCATAATTTTATTTTCATCACGGAAATTATGATTGTACACAGTCTGATCGTACTGCTTAGCCGCAATCACAGAAACAACTCCCGTGGCCAGAATCAGCTGTCCTCCCTCATCCAAAGAATTACGCAAAGTCGGTTTCAATTCTCCGTGCCAGAGCCAAGGCAAAAACTCAGAAGTCCCCTCGCAACAGGCATCCTCCTGTGCATAGGTATTCAAAGAGAATATGAAAGAAAAAATCAGAAGAATAAACTTCACAGTTCTGACTCCTTTCCGACCCGCTTCTTTGCGAAAAAAAGAAATCGTTTCCAAATTTCAGCCATGGAAAACCCGAATAGAAATCCCAAGAGCGCTCCACCTAAAACATCACTAGGAAAATGCAAACCGCAATACACCCGCGAATAAGCAGTCAAAAGGGCGATTCCCAAAAAATACCAACGTCCTCGAGGATAAAAAGAAATGAGAAAGGCCACCAAGGCAAAGGCGTCCAGAGCATGACTGGAGGGAAATGAAAATCCTCCCGCGGAAGGCCCCCGCACCAACACTTGAGAGGCCATTTCAGAAAACTCAGGACGAGACCTTTCAAACAAGGGCTTTATCATCTCCGCTGAAATGATATCTGCAATACTTGCCACAAGAAACGCCATGAGTAATACACCGAGAGCTCTTCCCCGGCCCTTCCACCACACACCTATAAGCAACAAAGGCAGAAGGCCCCAAAATACAGGTGTCTTTTGGAAATCTGTCCACCAAGGAAAGAAAGCATCCAACCACGGATGCACGAAATCTCTGTTGATGAGGAAAAATATTTTATAATCCCACTCTTGCCACATACATCATCTCCTAAAAAGCCAAGATGCCAATGGTCCATAGCAAGCTGTAAATATTCGAGTTGTCCGTGATGGAGTTGGAGGAGACAACAACGGGGACATCTCCCTCCATGCGCACATCATTTTCCTGTTCTAAAGACTGAACCGTGAACGTCAGTTCAGTGAACCAGACCTGTCCTCGCGTCGTTTTATTGAGAACGCCCCAGCCCAAGCCCGCCACAGGTCCATCGAAATGAATACGACTGACGGAGGGATCAGAAATCATGTCAGGAGTGTCACCATTTAAAAAAAGAACTGTCGGTGCTCGTCCAACAAAAAGCCGAGCGTAAGAAGAACCCAAGCTCTCACTCGATAAGATCGGTAATTGCGTTCGCACTCCCATCGTTAACAAAGTGTCCCAAAGCAGATAACCTCGCACACGATTGAATTTTACATTCGCACTCCATTCCACCGCCCATTCAGGATGAAAGACATAGAGCAGATCCGTTTTGAGGTTTAATCCCACACCGGCATCTTCTCGCTCCTTGGTGGAGAGATAGACCGAAGAGTTCAACCCACCACCAGCAAAGAGATGCAGACCTTCCGCCCACGATGAGGGCTCAAAATCTTCAGCCTGCGCCAGAGGAGATATCAGAAGAAAGATACAAAACAAAAATTTTGCCATCTCAGTACCTCCACGACAGAGTCAATCCTGTTTGCTGTGGATCTATCTGGGGAAAAATCATAACAAAGGAGGAGTCTTTAACAAAAAGAGCAAAAGGATTTAACAGATAACCAAAGAAATGAGCGACGGAGGAGTCTTGCGAACGCAATGCCAAGCTCCACCGCTCGAATCCCATTCCCACCAGAGTTCCAAAAATCGGTGTCTGATAGATATCTTGTATACTCGGTTTTTCGGTGTAAGTTTCAATAGCAAACTCAAATGCAAGCGAGGATAAAAACGTCCAAAGGAAAGCTTCGCTCTCTGAATATCCCCGCGCTCGATAAAATAGATAATAATATTGTCCCGCCCAAGCATGTTTAAAGAGATTGTAGTCAAAGCTGTCCTTATCAAACTCAGGGTGCAGAGGATATTCAAAGAAGTGATCCCAAGACCCGTGCTCCTGAATCGTTTTTTCTTGCGTGATTAAATAGACAGTCCACTGAGTCGCATAGACGGCTGAAATGTTCAGGGCATATTCTGAGGCTGGCCGCCCCTCTTGAGCTTGAGCCGAGCCAGCGCCAGCAAGGAGCAGGAAACAGAGAAAAAGAATCCGCAAAGACACAAAAACCTCTCAAACAAAATATCAAGTCCTGCTTATTATCTATTTAGAATTACTAACTAAATTTTCATCGACCTGATATTAAGTATGTAAATGATTACTTACTTGAGATTATGACAAAGCGCATTTGTCCGCAAGAAATTACTGAAAAATTAAGCAATGGAGGGCAAAGCAACTGCTTGTTGCTCATTTAAAACGAATAGAAAAAATGAAGGGGTGGTTTCAAAACTTAAAATCTAAGAACGAAACAATCTTTAGATTTTTTTGAGTCATTAAAAGTGGTCCCTTTAATTCCTAGCAAGTCACAATAGGCCTTTAGGCTCACGTTGGATTGTTTGAATTTTAAGATGTGACTGCGCCAGAAATGTTCTTTTGTGGAGTTGGGTTTGTTTGCCATAAAAAATTGTCTCCTATGACAAACAATTTATGAACTCTGAGGATCTTCAGCAAATATACATGATGGAGCGCTTACTAAGTGATGATAAACCTGTGAAGCGAGTTCCTTGTTCTGCTGCTTGTCACTATCAACCACCGTTCTAGTTCGCACCATTTTTCTTGATCGCAGCCGGCCCAGCTCCATACGTCTGATAGAGAGAGATGCCAAAGTTCGACGATCTGTCGCGGCACTCTGACTAATTCCTATACAGTTCTTTTGTCTCCAAATCCAACTAAACGCTTAGAATACCTGGAACGATCCTCGCATTACATTAAATTTGCAAGGCGTACAAAGTCTAGGTCGGGAATGGGTCCCAACATACTTTCGTACGATATCGCTGTGTGAAAGTCTCTATTTTTTGTACACTACTTATCGCGTTTTTATCAGCCAATACCCAAGCGGGTGTTCGCTGCGAAAATTCATTTGAAACTGAAAAATTTCCGTCTCAGTTTCCGACACTCAAAAATGAAACCGTTGTCAGTCTATACATCAATCGCGATCTTATTTCAAAAAACCAACAAATTTGGTTAGATGGAAAAAGCTACATCATTCGAAATTGGTACCAGACTAAAAATGGACCAGTTCTGATTGCCGAAACGGCGAAACAAGGAAAGCCAAAAATTCTTAATTCCAGCGACTTTAAAGACAACCTAATTGTTATTGATGAGGTGCGATTGGCTGATTTGCTGAGTTACCAAAACGAACGCGTGACTAACCGGTACATGCGTGACTTCAAGGCGTCTCCCGAAGAGGCGCAGCGGGTGTTCACTGATTTGATGAAGTGGTTTTATCTTTTGCATCGCTACGCAAGCGAAGGTTACTACTTTGAAAAAAATCCTAAGCATTTTGAATTAGGGATGTATGATGAAACTCAGAAAATCGATAATATGTGGCATACCTTTATTCTGTTTACAATTGATTATACTGACTTTGGCTGGCAGCAATTAGGATACTACCAGCATCATCAGCCTTTTGATCAGGTTCAACCAAAATCTAAAGCGCAGACTCTGCGTGAGCGACAATTGATGTATGGTTTTATCGCCGCAAGTTTGGGCGTTGAAACTTTGCGGGATTGGTTTGTCGATATGGCCTTTGCCGATCCACAAACTCCAATAAAAAATCACATCCCGGTTGAGGCGGAGTTGTTGAATGCGAACACGCTTCCATAGTTTATTTATATTTATTTTTTTGATTTCTCAGCTTTCTTTTGCGGACGGCGTGCGATTTGGTATTGAGTGGACTTTCACGAATAAAGAAATTATCGCCGAAGCAAAAAAAGAAGGTAACTACGCCGTCGCTTTGTTTTCAAATACTAATGCTCGCGACAAGTTGTTAAAAAAAATACTGAAAAAGTGTAGCACTTGTACTTTAGCGACTGAATCTAATAGGTATTTTGACAATGAACCAAAGTACAATATTCAATTTAACCTAGAGACGGCGGTTTCTATCGATATAGATCCTTGGGTTATTGAAATTAACGGACACGCTGTGGCTAAAGATTTTCAAAAAAATGCAGAGTTCTATAAGTTGATTTTTCAAAGTGCTGACGAGATTGGATTGCACCCACATGAGCGAATAGGCGGTGGACATATCCACATTGATTTTAAAACGGCATTTCAAGGCGATGAGCAGAAGGCTCGAAATTTCATCGTCGACTTATTGAATCATCCTGAATTGGCCATGGGTTTACTAAGCAAAGATTTTTTAAATGCGGCCCCCCTCGCAATGCTACCGCAAAATCAACAAGAACTTTTTCAAGAAATTTTGACCAAGTATGATGCTGGCCGAATCAGCTTTGATCAGTTTATAGTGGAGATTAATGAAAAAGTTTATCAGGTCAGTTACGATGAATTTGATCCCGAGCCCTCAAAAAAATATCAGGCAGTTAACTTAACTCGGGCTGGTTCGCATTCGAAGGCCCGCACAATTGAATTGCGTTTCTTCCGTCCGCCTAAAAGTTTTGAGGAATTTCTCTTGCAGATAGATCTAATTGAAAGACGAATCGAATTTGTAAATCAAATATCTGGCCGAATAGCTTACATCCCTAAAAATTTTCGAAACAATTTTCCTACCGCAAATCAGTTGGCTAAGAGATTCAGCGAATTTTTGCTCGAAATGGGTCAGGATTCTGAAAAATTTAAACCTCTCCTGCCCAAAAAAATAAGCGCTAAGATGGGTATCTTATTATGCCACGACCTATTTAAGGAGACTCCATGAAGTTCGTCGTAATATTGATTTCTATATTGCAGTTTCAAGTCGCTTTTGCTGGCGATCAGTGCCGTAGTGTGTTTACCGAAGAAAAAGTCTCTTTCTTTTCGGAAACTGCTCACTATCTAAAGTCTTATCGCAAGCAAGCAATTGTTGGTAGAGTCTTTGATTACTATGATCAATCATTGCAAACGCGTATGTATGTTGCTAATAATGCGACTCCTAATATTGATGGCACTCGGCCATTGGTTGATCCTTCAAGTTCGGCCGTTGTTGTGTTTTTCCATGGTTCGGGCACTATGCGCTCGAGCGGTAAAAATTTTTTGCACCAAATGAACGCATTGGCGGCGATGAATATTTCATCGATCTCTTTTGATTTGCCATTTCATCAAGATGGTCCCAATCGTCCCAAATTTGAAGATCCTAAACATGTGACGGCGTGGTTAAACGAGATCATTCAGCAAGCCAAAATAGACGGAGTTCCCGTTTACTTAGCAGGGCACTCCTTTGGTCCGTCGCTAGCGATGCAGTACATGTATGATTACCCTTTTGGTGTAGACGGGGCACTATTTATTTCGCCGGTCGCTTTTAATGCCGATTTGCAGAAGTGGTACAATCAAGAAACCTCACACATGATCTTCGGTGAGAATCAGCTGATCGATACGACTGTCGGCGGTATTTGGGGCGATCATATGCTGGAACACTTCGCCAGTCACCTCAATCCGGGTAAAGGTGATCCGACTCAAATCAATCCCAATTTAGAAATTATTGCTTTGACCGGTGATCGCGAAGAATATGCCGAGGCTCCGCTTGGTGGGCGTCGTCATCTGCCAATTGGTAAAAACACTTATTCGATTCCTGATGCTCTTCGAAAAATGTTTTCGCGTATTCATACGGTCGTCGCGAAAAATATCGGCCACTATATTTTTACGCATGAAGAAGATGGTAAAAATGTTGTCATGCGCGAGCTTTTTAATTTACTCAAAATCGATTCCGTACGAGAAAAGCAGCTCATCGCCGAAACCATAAAAAAAATGGGATTTGAACGCACTCCAGAGCAAATTTTGTGGACCAATTATAGCAGTGATCCTATTTTTAGATCTTGGATTGATGATCAAAGTTTGAGTCGGACCGTCCGGCAAGTTTATCAGAAAGGTAAGTCTGTCGTTGCTGAAAATATCTTAAAAGAATTTCGTTATGCCAATGAAAAACAAAAGAAAAAAATAGTTGCCGAAGTTTTGGCTTTTGCTAAGGCGCGCCCACGGTTAATGGCAATTTACAAAAAAGACTTCGATATGCTTGAAAAAGAAGGCCTGCGCGATTGCTTGCTGGTTGAAGAATACATCAATCGGGCGGGGGAGATTAATCAAGATCATAAATAAAATAGACAATGAGGTCTTCCCAGTCTGGGATCTTGGATAGTTTATAACCCCTGCGTAAAACTTTCAATTGCCCACAACTCTTCGCAAGTTCGCAGCCGATCTCAATATCCGTTAACCTCAAAATACCTCGCCACATAACTGTGTTCCCTGGCGGCGCATCGTTCGCGCGCGCAGGGATATCTTGTAAGGAGGTCGCGTCGGCAATAGAGATTCCTTACGACACCATTAGCCAATGGTTTTTTAAAAAATCACAAGCGCAAAAAGGTTCTTTCCACACCGTGACGGTGCCAGAATCTCAGAATTCGAAAAATTTTGAAAAGACACCGTAAGTGCTCCAAAGCCCCTTTTTGTCAGGGGATAGGCTGAGCTGCCACAATAATATCGGCAAGCCGTTCCATGTCCTCCAAGGTCTTCGATTTGGGAAGTTCCATAAATAGGTACTTCATGACGTCCTTTATCTTCTTTTAATGTGTCAGTTTCATTTTGGAGATAATAAGGGCGACCAGCCTATGAAAATGAAGCCGATTTTCCAAAACAGGAAGCCCCTATCTCTTCTGCAAATTTAAAAGAGAGACCTTACCAAGAGGTCGCAATTCTCCGACCTTTCCCACTTTTGACGGAAGAGGATGCTCCACTCGAGCCGCAATCCACGTATTAATAGAGATCAACTTAGAAAGATCCAAGCCGGTCTGAACACCCATTCCTTTGAACATATAAACCACATCTTCCGTGGCCACATTCCCCGTCGCACCCGGAGCATAAGGGCATCCACCCAAACCACCCAAACTTGTATCAAAGATCGTCACACCCAACTTGTAAGCCGCCAAAATATTCGCCAAAGCCTACCCACGAGTATCATGAAAGTGGCCCACCAGCTTTTTAACAGGAATTACTTTCTTCAGTTTTCTAAAAAGAGATTCCACTTGGCCAGCGTGAGCTACACCAATAGTATCACCGATAGAAATTTCATAGGCGCCAAGCTTGTGCATTCTCTGCGCCAGACGCACCACCTTCTCCTCAGAAACCTTGCCTTCGAAAGGACAGCCAAAACAAGTGGAAAGATACCCACGCACCTTGATCTTGTGTTTTTTAGCCAGAGCCATCACTGGTTCAAAGCGCTTAAAACTTTCTTCGATTGTGCAATTGATGTTCTTTTGCGTAAAAGAATCCGAACAAGCCGTAAAGATAGCCACTTCACGCACACCACTGGCAATAGCCTCTTTCATTCCCTGTTCGTTCGGAACCAAAACAGAGAGCTCGACACCTTTTTTAGATTTTAACTCCCGAGAAATCAAACCCACCACTTCAGCTGTACCAGCCATTTGCGGCACCCAACGTGGAGAGACAAAAGCTCCCACCTCTAAACGCCGTACTCCAGCCTCAAAAAGACGTTTGGCAAACTCCACACGCGTATCCGTATCGAGAACGATACGCTCGTTCTGCAATCCATCCCGCAATCCCATTTCAACCAATGTCACACGCTTTTTCATTCTTTACTTCTTATCGGCAGCCGTTGCGATCTTCACAAGAACTTTACCCAATACAACTTGTTCACCGACAGCGCAGGAGATTTTTTCAATCGCACCAGCCACCTCGGCCTTTAAAGTGTATTCCATTTTCATGGCTTCCATCACTAAAACCGCTTGCCCGACTGCGACCTCTGTCCCTGGTGTGACAAAGATCTTTGTCACTTTTCCTGGCATGGGTGCTATCACTTGATCCGAAGCTCCCGCCTTGTTTCCCTTACGGCGCGACTTAGATCCGGCTTCGGATTCTACAGCAAAAGTTCGCCCTTCATGATGAACCCACAAAGTGCCTTTGATAATCTGAGCTGAGACCTGACGATCCACACCTTGAATACGCACATGGACTTTCATCACACACCTCTCCAATAAGAAGACCAGGGGGATCGTCCCTCAGCCAAAACCGCCCCGCCTGCCGAAGAGCCGCGCAACTGAATCCAGGCCGCATCCACAATCTTCTTTTCCTCTTCCGTGCGCGCAGGCTCAGCAAGAGGCTCGGCAAAATACGTATCAATAAATCGCGTCGTCATCGTACCCATCACAAATTCTTTATGCGAAAGAATCTCTATCAAATAAGGAATATTTGTATGGACACCAAACACCACGGAGTCTTTTAAAACTCGAATCATTTTTTGAATAGCGCGTGAGCGCGTCTCATCCCATACAATCACTTTAGCGATCATGGGATCATAATGGGAAGTGATCGTATCTCCTTCGGCAAAACCATATTCATAACGGCGACCGGGTCCCTCAGGCCACTCGATATGCCCCAACAATCCTGTTGAAGGCACTCCTCCCATATAGGGATTCTCTGCATAAATACGACATTCAATAGAATGACCTCGAGGTATGCGTGGCTGTTTGACATCGTGAATGAACTGACCTTGAGCTGTCAAAATCTGCATTTTTACCAGATCCACGTTCATCACCTCTTCCGTCACCGGATGCTCAACTTGCAGACGCGTGTTCACCTCCAAAAGATAAAACTCACCATCTTGCAAAAGGAACTCCACAGTGCCGGCTCCTTTATAC
>JBCECD010000001.1:28038-29497 GCA_039206745.1 Bdellovibrio sp.
CCTTTATACTGTCCCAAAGTGGCAATAGCACAGGCAGCTTCGCCCATACGCCGACGCAGGTCTTCGCTCAAAGAAGGAGACACAGCTTCTTCAATAATTTTTTGATGTCGTCTTTGCACCGAGCATTCACGATCATAAAAGTGTTCAACCTTACCCACACTGTCACCGAAAATCTGAAATTCAATGTGTTTTGCCCGGTCCAAATATTTTTCCAAAAAAACTTTCGGTGAACCAAAGGCCGACTGAGCTTCACGCTGTGCCGACTCAATCAACTCCGCAGCCTCATCAGCAGAACGAATCAACTTCATGCCGCGTCCACCACCACCCGCAGCGGCTTTAACAATCACTGGATAACCAATTTTTTCCGCTTGTATAATCAAATGGGCAATTTCTTGATTTTCACCTTCATATCCCGGAACCAAAGGCAGGCCCGCCTTTCGCGCCAACTCTTTACAGTGAACTTTATCACCCAACATCCGAATGGACGAAGCTGAAGGACCAATGAAAACCAATCCCGCTTTTTCCACCGCTTCAGCAAATTCAGCATTTTCTGACAAAAAACCAAAGCCGGGATGAATAGCTTGCGCACCTCCGGCTATCGCCCCTTGAATATTCGCTGAAATATTGAGATAGCTCTCCGCTGTGGAAGCCGGACCAATACAAACAGTTTTCGTAGCCATGCGATAAGCTCGTGAATGGATATCCGCCTCAGAGTGCAGAAGAACTGTCTCCAAACCCATCTCTTCACAGGCCTTGATAATTCGAACCGCCACTTCACCCCGATTGGCGATTGCAATACGAGAGAATGATTTCATGATGGCTTCCTCCAGTTGGGCTCACGTTTTTCCAGAAAAGATCGCAGCCCTTCTTGTCCTTCGGCACTCATCCGTCTTTCCGCAATCAAGGTGGTGGCAGCCTGGCGTTGCTCATCCCAACCCAGATGAGGCAATTTATTCAAAAGATTTTTAGTGGCTCTCACAGCCTCAGGTGCCGCTTGCAGATAGTTATGCAAAACTTTTTGCACAAGCAGATGTCCTTCTCCCGGAGAAGCAATCGCCGTCACCAAACCCGCCTGATGAGCCACATGAGTGTCGAATACCACTCCCGAAAGCATCAAAGAGCGCACCTTTCCCATTACAGCTTTTAGAGAGACAAAACAGCTGATCACTGCCGGGGCAATTCCTAACTTCACCTCACTAAAGCAAAACTGTGTCCCCTCTTCCGCAATCACTTCATCACACACAGCAATCAACCCCAACGCCCCACCAAAAGCCGCTCCGTGCACCAGACCGATCACCGGCAGGGAGCACATCGCAATAGCTTCAAACAATTGAAACAAGCGCAAGGAGTCCTCTTGATTTTGCCCCCAGGAAAACTGCACCATTTCCTGCATCCAATTCAAATCCGCACCAGCACAAAAGCTTTTACCCTCACCCTGCAGGACCACAGCACGCAGATC
>JBCECD010000002.1:0-408 GCA_039206745.1 Bdellovibrio sp.
GAACGTTCTGGTATCTTCATCTTTCCAAGACGGACTGAAAATCCGGAGAGAAGAGCGCTCAGGGAAGAGTCTTGTGAGGGCTCTTGTCTTGTTCGCTGTCACTTTTCTGACAGGGTCCGCACTTTAGGGCGCAGAGCGGTTATGTTGTTTCACAGAGGGATAGAGGATTTTGTAAGTCTTTGATTCTTGGTGCCCGCGTTCTCAAGGTAAAACACGGGGGCTGGCATGAACTTAGCAATACCTACTTATCAGAGACGCACACAAAGGAGATTCAAATGAAAGTATCCATGATCATCACAGCTTTGGTTCTGACAATCGGTTCTGTAGCGGCTCAGGCTGATACAAAATGTGGTCATGGCGGGGACTTGAAAGGCGGTCTTACAAGTTCAACAGTTGCGCCTCGTTCGA
>JBCECD010000002.1:418-26276 GCA_039206745.1 Bdellovibrio sp.
CGGCTGCAACAACTCAATCTTCAACATCTGTTTCTGTAAGCAGCGGCGTTCAGTAATTCGATATCCAATTTAACAAATAAAAAAAGCCCAGGACCAGCCTGGGCTTTTTCGTGTCATACTTACTTTTTCTAAAATTAGAAGTTGTAAGTGTAAGCAACTGTAGACAAGAACTGATTTCCAGCAGTTCCATCAGAGAAGCTCAAGTGACCAGCAGTACCTGTGCCGAATGTAGCATCAAGCATACCTTTTCCAAGTTTGATACCAACGCCACCAGCGAAAGTGGTAGAATCTACATCTTCAACGTCACCGTCGTTAGCTCCACCAGAGATGTCTTTTTCAGAATTCAACAAGATGCTTTGTTTAATAGATGCACGGAAAACCATCCAAGACGTTGCATTGGCTTCAACACCCATCCATACAGGAAGAGTTGTTGTCTCAGAGCTGTCTTCAATTTTATTGCTGTTGTAAGCGATACCGTAGAAGAAGTTAGCTTCATCATTTTTGATGAATGTGTTAACAAAACCTACTTCGTATGCAGTTGCGTCCAAAACAGTTGAAGAAGTTCCACCGATGTCAGCATCAGCTTTAACCATTCCGTATTGAGCGTAAGCTTCCATGTTTTCGTTGATTTTGTAACCAACGCCCACTTCAGTCATACCTTTAGACTCAACAGAGTTTGCACCGTACTCAGATTTAGCAGTCAAACCTTGAACGATTTCGAACTCCCAGTCGCCATAAGCTGCGCCCAAAGACAAACCAGCAGAGTTAGATTTTGCATCAACTGTGTCGTTTTTACCGTTAGAGTATTTTACGTTAACACCCCAAGTCCACTCACCCATTTTTGAAGCGTAGAATACGTTGATTGGATTTTGCTCCAACAAAGCATCTGCATTCAAACCAGCACTGATACCAGCCAATACTGCATTATTGAAAGCGCCAGAACGACGTCCCAAGTATGCACCGTAAGCCATATCATCATGCTTCATCAAGAAACCGCCCTCAGCATGAGCAGGCAAAGTTTGAGCTGTTGCATTTGCCGCACCCCAAGCTGCGTAGTTATCGCCCCACTCAATAGTAGCCAAGCTACCAAGAGCCATAAATTGGTAAGGTCTGTCGAACGCAGTTTGGATATCTACGATTTGACGAGAATCTGCCAAAGCTGCAACGCGCGCTTTAGAAGCCATCGCTGCAGGTGTCGCTGCCATCAAAGCTGCTACAACTAAAAGTTTTTTCATGTCGTATCCTTTCGTATTTGTCATAAGCCTAAAGGCTTAAACTTTAAATTCCTTATTCGTTTCATAAAAAATGCTAATGAGGACCTAGCCTAAGATCAACAACAAAAATTAGACCCCCTCGGTTAAGAAATAACCGCGTCTCTTTTTTTAAAATAAAAAAAGAACTTTTAGGCCTTGGCTCTCACCTTTTTTCTGATTTCTTTTTTTTGAATTTTTCACCGGCCTTTTTCAAACTTCACTTCTCGACCAAACCCGCTTCTGTTAAGAGTTTCATGGAAATCTATCGCAAGCTCTTGGCCACTCCCTAAAAGGAGTGGATTGTGTATTTTTTGGGCAAACATTTCACATCTTTTCAAGGACTTTTCCATTGTCTTTTTTTCGTTAAAAATAGAGTTGGCGCACTATATCAATTTTTAAAAAGTGCCACTTTTCTAGGTTACAGAACTCAGACTTAGGTCCTAAACTTTGAGTTCATCGGACCCAAAACGACTTTATATTATGAATATTGAGGAGCTTTATGACACATTCCCGCCTACTTATATTGATCTGTTTTTTTATTTCGACACAGGTCCACGCGGCGGAGATGGCGGGGCTCGATGTTCATGGTGAAGCCGCCTTCGACTATCAACACCTTTCTAGCACTCTGGGAATTCCGAATACAGGCTCAGCTCCTCATGAGACTTACCGCTTCAACTATGCTCAAGTTCTCATTAAGAAAGAAACTGACAAACTTTCCTTCCTCGGAAGATTGCAGTTTGCACGCAAGGATTATGTTACGACGACAGTACCTACAGAACAGACAGGGACTTCTTATCTAACTTCTCTCGACGAAATTGATATCTCTTATAAAGTCACCCCCTCTCTGCAAATTGGTGGCGGCCGCCTTCTCACAACAATGGGATACGAATCACTTCTCAAAGCAGAGAATACAACCTATGGCACAACCATCGCTTACTCGACCATTGTACCCGGCTACGGCGAAGGGGTGCGTGTGCGCTACAAACAAGATTCCTTCGTCGCCACTCTGTCATCATACAATCAAGTCAACTATGGCGCCTACGGTGAAGGCCACAGAAATCTCTGCGACAAGCAAGTTGGAGGACTTCACTTGGTTCGCCGGCTACCTCTTTGGTCAAGATAAAGCCGTTGCTCCTGAAACCGGATTGATTGCGAAAACATCTTCAAGTCTTTGGATTTCTTACAAGTTCTCTGATCTCTTAGCGGTGCTGACCTATGACTCTCGCACGTCCCAACCTGACAACTCGCATACCCATTGGGCGCATTCAACCAGCGCTGCATTGACTTATGATGTGAACGAAACCCATCACATCACCGCGCGCTATGAAGTGCTTGAAGGTGCGAACGAGATCGGTTATGGTGCGGCTGTCGACAAAGTCCAATCCATTACTCTCGCCGACAAAATCATTATCTCCGAAAATCTGGCCCTCTATGTTGAATACCGGGTCGACCAAGCAGATGAAAATGCGTTCCTCGATGAAAATAACTCTGTCACCAAAAAAGATGCCAGTCTGATCACATTGGGGGCCTTGGCCAGTTTCTAGGACTGTGTTAACCTTCGCTTAAGAAAAGAAAGTACAGCGTGAAAATGCAAAAAAGAAAAACCCTTCAAGGCACTATTAAAAGACATCCCGACGGATTCGGCTTTTTTATCCCTGATGATTTAGAACATCCTGATGTCTACATTCCTCGCCACTCCATGGAAGGGATCATGACCAACGATAAAGTCGCTATCGAGGTCTTCCCCGAAAAAGGCGGCGATCGCTTCCGCGGCGAAATCCTGAATGTTGTCATGCGCGGAACAAAAACTGTCGTCGGTCGTTTTTTCAAAATCAATGACCAGAACGGAATCATCCGCGATGAAGGCAAAGGCTGGGGACAGGATCTCAGAATTAAATTGAGTGACTCTCTCAACGCTCAGGACAAAGAGTTGGTCACAGCTGAAATTCTCAACTATCCCGAAAATGGCAAACCTTTTACCGGAAAAGTCATTGAGATTCTCGGAGATGCTCTCGATCCTTTAACGGATATCAAACGCGTGATCCGGGCTAACCATATCCCCTTGGAATTTTCCAAGGCGACACTCGAAGAGGCCCAACGCTTTTCCGAAGTCCCAGACGAAAAAGACTTTAAAGGCCGTCGCGATCTGCGCGACAAAGATCTGATCACAATCGACGGCGCTACAGCCAAGGACTTTGATGATGCTGTTTATGTCGAGATCTCCAATGAAGGCTTTCGCTTGTTTGTCGCCATTGCGGATGTCAGTCATTACGTTAAAATAGGTTCGGCTATTGATAAAGATGCCTACGAGCGCGGAACATCTGTTTATTTTCCCAACTACGTCGTGCCGATGTTACCTGAGGTTCTCAGTAACGGACTCTGCTCGTTAAATCCGCACGTGCCACGCCTGTGTCTGGTTTCCGAAATGCTTTTTGATTTCACTGGGGAGCTTTTAAAATCCGATTTTTATGAAGCTGTGATGGAGAGCAAGGCCCGGGTCACCTATGGCGAAGCGCAGGAGATCATCGACGGCAACGATATTGAAAAGTTTCAACACGTCAAAGAGCACATCCTGCGTCTTTCTGATTTAGCCAAAATCCTGATGGCTCGACGTTTCCGTGAAGGCTCTCTGGATCTGGAAATCCCCGAGACAGAACTGGTCATTGATGGCGCCGGCGTACCGGTGGACATTCAGCGCTCCGAAAGACTGTTTTCTCATCGCCTGATTGAAGAGATGATGTTGGCCGCCAATGTCGCCGTGGCAAAATTTCTGCACAGTCGCAACATCCCCGCACTTTATCGTATCCATGAACCTCCCAATGAGCAGGCCATTCGCCTACTGGAAAAGTATCTTGCCAGCTTCGGGGGACAGACCAAACTCGGCCAGGGCAAGTTGCAAAAGCGCTTGACCAAGGCGCTGGAGGAATTTGAAGGACGGCCTGAATCACAAATTCTCAACATCCTCACTCTGCGCTCGATGAGTCAGGCTAAATACAGTCTGAATAATGTCGGACACTTTGGCCTGGGTTTTGAGTTCTACACTCACTTCACCTCTCCGATTCGTCGTTATCCTGATTTGATTGTCCATCGCCTATTGAAAAACCAGGTGATGCCACAGTCGCGTTATCGTCTGATGAGTGAAGATGATCTCTCCAGTGCCGGCACTATTCTGTCAGCTGCCGAACAGCGCTCGACAAAAGCGGAGCGGCAGATTCAATCCATTAAAAAAGCCCGCTTTATGGAGAAATTTGTCGGTCAGGAATTTGACGGCATGATCAGCTCCGTCGCCAAGTTTGGTGTCTTCGTATTATTGCGTGAATATGATGTGGATGGCCTGGTTCGCTTGGATGAACTGGGTGGCGAACGTTTTGAGTACGACGAAGAGAATCTGCGCCTGGTCGCCAAAGGTTCAGGCTTTAGCTACAATGTAGGAGATGCGATCCGCATTCAAGTCGCCGCCGCTGATCCCGAACTGGGTCAGATCAACTTCGTTCTGGCAGGAGCTTCCGCCATTGCGACGGCACCTAAAGAAAAATCCGGGGCAAAAGAACGAGCCACAACTTTGCCTTACAAAAAATCGGCCAAGAAAATGGCTCGTCAAGAAAAGCCTTCTCGTGAGCGCGATCGTGAACGTCATCGTGATCCTGACCGTGACTCTGAACCACGCAGCAAGAATAAGAAAGACAAACTTAAGTCGAAGTTCTTCAAAGACTCGCGTGAAGAAAAACAGGGGCAGCAAAATAAAGCGGAGAAAGCTCAGCGTCAGTTCAACTTCAAACCTGAACCTCGCCAGGATGAGGAGAAGAAGGGACCCGACAGATCTCTCCTCGAGATGATCCTTGGTCCAGAAAAATATCGCCGAGAGACAGGTGAGCAACCGGCAAAATCTTCCCCTTCGCAAAGTCGGAAATTGATGTTTGCCGAACAATCCAAACTCCGAGATAATAAGGAATATTCGGAGAAGAACAGTGACAGCCTTAAAGACGGGAAGCCAGATCGGAAAAACCCTAAAAAACGCGGCAAGACTCAGAACAATCGTGGGGGTCTTCGCAAAGCACGGCTTTCATCAGGTCGCGGAAAAGGTTAAGCTCGGCAAATTCATCATTGAAAGATTGAATTCAGACTCGGACATCGAAACACTTTCTATGCCCGAGCGCATGCGCCGAAGCTTTGAAGAACTGGGGCCGACATTTGTAAAGCTGGGACAACTGTTAGCCACCCGCCCGGATTTGGTTCCCGAAGATTATGTTTTAGAATTCGAAAAACTGCACGATCGCGTGCAGCCTCTGCCCTTTGAAACCATCGAAACCGTGCTCAAAGAGGAGTTCGGCAACACTCTTTATCAAAAAATGGAATTCATTGACCCCGTCCCTTTAGGCTCCGCCAGCATCGCACAGGTTCATAAAGCCCGGCTGTGCTCCGGCGAGAATGTGGTGATCAAAGTTCAGCGTCCCGGTATTATTCAGACAATCAATGATGATTTGAATGTTCTTTATTTACTAGCTGATCTTTTGGTGACTTATATTCCCGAGACGCGACCGTTCAACCCTCTGGGTATTGTGGACGAATATTTCCGCACTCTCGAATTGGAAACGAATTTCGTTGTAGAGGCTAATAACATTCGTCGCTTCCGTCAAAACTTTTCAGGACAAGAGGATATTCACATTCCTCAAGTTTACTTGGACTACACCACCGAGCGAGTGTTGGTGATGGAGGCTTTACCGGGAATTCCGCTAAGCCAGGAGGGGGCTCTTCATCAGGAGAATATCAACACAGATGAGGTCATTCGCAAGGGTTTACGAGCTTACTTGAAGATGGTGTTTGAAGACGGTCTCTTTCACGGCGATCTTCACGCCGGTAACTTTTTTCTGATTCCGCAAAATCACATTGGCCTGATCGACTTCGGCGTGGTCGGTCGCCTGAATACACGCACTCAAACCGCCATTGCGAATATGCTGCTGGCTCTCTCCAAAGAGGACTATGAACGACTGGCCTATGAATATGTGGATCTGGCACCTTTCACCGAAAAAGTGAATATAGATTTTTTCGCTAAAGATCTCCGCGAATTGATCGCTCCCTATTTTGGCCTGACTTTGAAGAACGTCAATCTCGGCAAGATCTTAATGAAGTCCGCGGGAATTGCAGCTCGACATCATATTCAGGTGCCAACAGATTTGATGTTGTTCTTTAAATCCATTGTCTCGATTGAAGGTATGGGACGAAAGATTCAAAAAGATTTCGACTTCCTTCGCTATTCATTGGAATTTGCCGGAGAGCTGGCGAAAACCCAATTCGGTCCCCAGCGCATGGTTCACGATATGGCTCAGATGGCCCGGGAGTCGAAGACATTTTTAAATGCTTTACCTCGACAATTGAACTTCTTCTTAAAGAAAATCAACAGTCCTGATCATGCCTTCCGGATCAAGGTGGGAGAGATCAAGGACTTGAAAAGAGCCGTTGAGAGCTCCTTCAATCTGCTCTTTTTAGGAGTGATCATTGCAGCTCTTATCCTCAGCGCCTCTTATATTTTTGTTCACGATACACCCAACCACATCGCCGGCATTCCGACGATGAGTTTCATCGGCTATATCACAGCGGTGATTCTGGGTATGATCGCATTTCTTAATTACATTCGTAAACCTTAGCTGCCCTACGGAGTCTTCATGCAACAACAACTCTATTACGAGCTCAGCGTCCTTGCCAAATCAGTTCACTTTAAGAATCTCTCGGCAGCGGCTTTGCACGTAGGACTCAGTCAACCTCAGCTCTCTCGTATCATTGCTAAGATTGAAGAAGAATTGAAAATTGTTCTTCTGGATCGCTCGACCAAAAGAAAATCCGGCTGGACACCGGTCGCTTTTGAGCTGGCTGAAATTTTCGAAAAATCCAGCCGCCGTCTCGAGACTGAACTGCTTAATATCAGCAATAACCAGATCGTTGCGGAATTGCATATCGGAACACTGGAAGGACTTTCTGACTTTGCCTTGAATACCTCTCGTCTGTGTTTTGATGAAGTCGGTGTGAAACAGATCACTCTGGATATTTTTGATCTCAATGAACTGGAAGCTAATTTTCTATCCGGTCATTTGGATTTGATCTTCACTTCAAAAACACCGGGTCGGCAGAAGTTTAAATACCTCGAAGAGTTGGGATTTCAAAAATTGGAAAATATCAGCTCGTCAAAAAAATTCGCCGTTCTGAGCTCCTTTGAATACGGGCGCAGCAATAAAAAAGAACTGGAGCAGTTTCCGCATACTTTTGTCTCCAATTCTCTTTCTATACGCCGTTCTTGGTTTGATAAAAATGGTGGCACGGGCCACATGCCGACAGAAGCAAAAAAAGGCCGGGCTAAGGATGCCGAACCCGTCTTGATGATCGGCTCGGAACTTTTAAATCCCGTGCTGTGGGAAAGCATCACCACAGCTTTGGCTGCCGAATAACGCTTATTTTAACAAGGCGTTCAAAATATCCGCAACTTCAGCGGATTCATTGATCACTCGTTGGCTCACAGCGGGATCTTTACCGAAGTAGCCCAGACCGCGAATGACTTGAGTGTTGTTGCGAAGAGGACTGATGTTCTCGAGATTGTAGTTATGATTGCTGTAAATTTCACTATTCCACAGCTCTTCCAACTTAAGTTCCGGTCTCTTCGTCACCGCCCATCGGATTGCGGGTTGCGTGACATGACAGCTGACACAATCCATATTTTCCGGATTATAATTCTTGGGATTTTCAATACGGAAAGCGGCGCGCACTTCGCGACGAATCAGCTCTTCCGCGCCGGAACCCAATCCATCCGAATCCACAAGAATATCCTGAAACACATCGGTCTGTCCCAAGGGAGTTGGCGACATGCCTCCTCCTGAGAATTTATCCGCAGGCGTTGCCATGTTGACGAATGCCTGAGAACGCCGATCGTCGAGACGAGGAACCGGCACCATCATCAGGCTGCCATTTTTCATATCAAAACCGGCAAAGGCCCACATATTGCCACCACCGCGCAACACCATCATGGTCACACGACTGAGATTCTCACCACCGGCATACTTTCTAATAATCTCATGAAAAGCAGCCAGAGCAGGACTGTGATCCCCTTCTTCCTGCCAAGCCGGATGAATTTGCAGGGGCTTGCTGGCGGTTTCTACTTTGAACTGTTCTTTCCATTGCGTTAAATCAGCTAACAACTTGGGAAACTCTTCCTCTGTCAGAACGTAGAAGCTGTGAAAAGCGGCGTCCACAGCCAGAGTTTTTTGGCGAGGTCCTTTTTCGAGGGGTTGCCACACCAGCCGAATTTGCTTTTGACATGACATCGGCGTCGGCAAGGGGAAACAAGGATCTATACGCACAGCCACAACTCGCAAAGCCGCATAAGACTCTTCACGCGACATGTCCATCGCCAACAAAGGCAAACGCGCCAGCAGAGGTGCCGGCAATAAATCCCCACCGCGACCTGGCGCATTCATACGCAACAAGCCGTCGCTTCCCAATTTTTGCGGCAAAGGCATCAGATAAGAAACATCATTTAAATCCCACGCTGCAAAAGAAGCCTGGGGCATCGCAAGAGCCATCAACAAAATCATTACATATTGCATACGTTCTTGGTGCCTTTTTACATTTTGATTTGCAACTAGAATCAAATGAACCTCAGCAGCAAAGAGGCTAAATGAAAACCAATCGGCGAATTCTAAACCTTGGGGTTTTAGACCCCTCACCACTCAGAACCTGTCCAAACTTTAATACACCCACTGCCTAAGGCCGCTATAATAAAAAAATGAATCCGACAGCAAGTTCACATCCACCTCATTTTGTCTCTCACCAGGAGGCTTTGAACTATATTCTGAGCAAAGAGGAGCCGGAACTGCGTATAGCCGCGCCCTTGGGACTGGGCAAACCCAATGAGCTTCTCAACGCGATTTATGCCCATATCAAATCTCAACCGGAAAAAAAACTGGAGCTTTACACGGCGCTGTCTCTACAGCGTCCCGAAGCCCATCGTGATCTTGAAAAACGTCTGTTAAATTCCTTTGTCGAACGTCATTTCGGCGAAAACTATCCGGATCTGATCTACGTCAAAGATCGTCAGCAAAACCAGGTTCCCGCGCATATCAAAATTCATGAGTTTTATTTTCAAGCAGGACAAAATAAAAACAGCCCCTCCGCACAGCAGGATTATGTCAGTTTGAACTACACCCATGTCGCCCCTTTCCTCCTCGAAAGAAATTTAACCTGGATCGTCCAGCTGGTGGCCAAAAAACGTATCGGAGATCGGGACCTTTACAGCCTGAGCTGCAATCCGGATCTCACTCTCGACGTCGTGGAGCTCTATAAAAAACAGGGCAAGAATTTACGCGTGATCGGAGTGATTCATCCGCACCTTCCCTTCGTCGGCGAAGATGCCGTGGTGGAGGCGTCTTTTTTTGAAGCTCTTGTTGAGGATCCTCAGATCCATCCTCAACTCTTCGCCATTCCTCGCACCCCCGTTAAACCCACCGATCATATGATTGGGCTGCATGCCAGCCGACTCGTGGAGGATGGTGGCACTTTGCAGATTGGTATCGGCTCTCTTTCGGATGCCTTGGTTCATTCACTGCATATCCGCCATCAAAGTCCTGAACACTACCGAAACCTCATCTCACAATGGCCCGCTCTTTCCTCAACAGACAGCTCTCTGCCTCTCCATGAAGAACCTTTTGATAGTGGTCTGTATGGAACCAGCGAAATGGTGATGGATGGCTTCATGCATTTACGCAAAGCCAACATTTTAAAACGTGTTGTGCATGAAGAAAAAAAAGAGACACCCACTTATCTGCACGGAGCCTTTATTCTCGGCTCAAAAGCCCTCTACGAATGGCTGCATGCTCTGTCGGAAAAAGATTTCAGCGGCATCAATATGACCCGTGTCTCCAAGGTCAATGATCTCTATGATGCCAACGAAAAAGCTTTGCGCCGGCAAAGGAAGAAAGCGCGTTTCTTCAATACTTGCATGAATGTCACTCTGCTTGGAGCCGCAGCCTCCGACACTCTTCCCAATGGTCATGTCATCAGCGGTGTCGGCGGTCAGTATAACTTTGTAGCCATGTCTTATGAACTGCCCGACGCCCGCTCTGTTCTCATGCTGCGAAGCACTCGCTTTGAAAGAAACAAAAAAGTGTCCAACATTGTATGGTCGCATGGACAGCTCACTATCCCCCGCCATCTGCGCGATGTGGTGATCACGGAATACGGCATTGCCGACCTCAAAGGAAAAACGGATGAAGAGGTGATCAAAGCTCTCCTGCAAATAGCGGACTCTGATTTTCAAGAATCCCTGCGCCGCGAAGCTGTGAAGAACGGCAAACTGGACCCCTCTTATCGTATTCCCTCACAAGCACGTCACAACACTCCGCAAAGACTTCGCGAGTGGATGAATTCCGTCTCTTTCCAGACTCATTTCCCCGCCTTTCCCTTCGGCAGTGATTTTACACCTGAAGAGGAGAGACTGGTCCTGGCCTTAGGATATCTGCAAAAGGCCTCGACCTCGCCTCGAGCTTTATGGAAAATTTTTAAAAGGGGTTTTGCGAAAGCAGAAGACTCCTGCCAAAGCTGTCTACAGCGCATGAAACTGAAAACCATTAGAAATCCAAAAGAGTGGCTCTATCAAAAGCTGGTTCGCGGAGCTCTGCTGTTAACAAAAGATGAAAGATAAAAAGACCGGCCCGCCCGGCCCGCAGAAGCCCTCACGCAAGAATAATAAAAAAGGCAGCCATCGGAGAGATGACTGCCCTGTTTGCTTGTCTGTTCTGGTTGACTATTAACCCAACAGTTTCAAAGCCAACTGTTGAGATTGATTCGCCTGACCGAGAACTGAAACACCTGCTTGCAACAAGATATTATTTCTTGTCATTTCAGAAGTCTCAGCAGCCACATCTGTGTCTCGAATCCTTGAGTTCGCAGCAGATAAGTTTTCATCTGCGATCAACAAGTTGTTTGATGTAGACACCAAACGATTCTGGAGAGCACCGAAGTTCGCGCGAATCGCGTTCACCGATGTCAAAGCCTGATCGATCGTATCCAAGCTCAGTTGAGCTCCTTCCTTTGTTCCCACCGACTCTGCAGTCAGCCCCAAAGAATCCACTGAGGCATTCGCTGCGCCAGCATTAAAGCTGATGCGGTCGCGGAAAGGGTCGTTATTTACACCGACCTGAATATCAATCATACCACCGGTTCCGTTGAGTAATTCATAGCCGTTATAAACCGTTGATTCCGTTACCCGTTGAATCTCTGATTTCAGCTGTTGATACTCGACGTCCAAAAACTTTCTTTCTGTTTCCCCAATTGTGTCGGAGGAAGCTTGCACTCCCAGTTCTCTCAAGCGGATCAGCATGTTTGAAACTTCATTCAAACTGCCCTCTGCCACTTGGACCAATGAAATACCATCGTTGGCATTTCTGTTGGCTTGTCGAAGACCTCGAATTTGTCCTTTGAGGTTTTCACTGATCGCAAGCCCAGCCGCATCGTCTGCCGCTTGATTGATTCTGAAACCAGAAGCCAATCTTGCCATAGATCTGTTCGCATTGATTTGTGTCATGTACAAATTCTTCTGCGCGTTGAGGGCCGCCACATTGGTGCCGATTCTTAATCCCATTCTATCCTCCCTGCATGGTAATATCCTCCGTGAATTTTTGCCTTCCATTGGCATAAGGCGCGATCCGTGCACCTGTTAAATTAATATTCGGAACTTGCGATACACAGTTCCTGTTTTCTTTTCGGAAAAAAGGACGCACTGTTCGAGTCCAGAATTTCTTTTTTTTAATTTTTTTGGAGAATCTTTTTTGCGATTTGCGAAACATAGAAGGCAGGAGAAAAGGCGCAGCCTTGCATACAACACACCAAAGAGAGTCTTTGGTTTAAACAAGTCATCTCCCCAGAGGAGATTTCTTTTTTGATCGTCACTCGATCATTCAACTCAACTGTCACCATGTGCGCAGTTGTATTTTTTCTTTCAAACAAATCTTTTCCTTATTAAATGAGGTCCGCCGCTAACGGCGGCCTCAATCGCAGGAAACAGATCAATTTGTCAGCTCTATACGTAGAGCCTCGGGTCCACTTGAGGGTGATCTTGATCTAGCAAGATCGGGAACCTAGGTCATTCTCTTATTAAGAGAATGACTTGTTCAAGAGTCCAAGTGCTACGTTAGCTTGTTGGTTGGCTTGAGCCAGGACACTGGTACCAGCTTGCAACAAGATATTATTTCTAGTCATTTCAGATGTCTCTTCAGCTACATCCACATCTCTGATACGAGAGTTCGCGGCCGACATGTTCTCAACAGACACTTGAATATTCGAGACTGTTGATTGCAGACGATTTTGAATCGCACCGAAGTCCGCTCTCATCGCTGATACGCTGACGATAGCTTGGTCGATGGAAGCCAACGCATTTTGTGCGGAAGCTTTATCTGCGACAGAACTCAGATTTACTCCCAACGCCGCAGAGTTTGCATCTGCTTTTGAAGCGTCAAATGAAATCCGGTCAATTTCAGGATTGTTTCTAGTACCAACCTGGAAATCCAAGATGGAACCCACACCCGCCAGCAACTGAGTTCCGTTGAACTCTGTGCCTTCTGAGATACGGTCAATCTCTGATACCAACTGATCGTACTCCACATTTAGGAACTGTCTTTCCACAGGTCCTACAGTGTCAGAAGCGGCTTGTACAGCCAGCTCTCTGAGACGAATCAAGATCGAGGAGATCTCATTCATCGAGCCCTCAGCGACTTGTACCAACGAGATACCGTCTTGGGCGTTTCGCGATGCTTGTTTAAGACCTCGAACTTGAGCTTTCAAGTTTTCTGAGATCGCGAGCCCCGCGGCATCATCGCCGGCTCGGTTGATTCGGAAGCCCGACGCGAGCTTTTCCATACTCTTGTCGAGACCGATCTTGGTCCCCCAAAGCACTCGTTGAGCATTCAACGACGCAGTGTTCGTGTTAATTCTGAGACCCATAGTTCCTCCTCCTTGAAGATTGACTGAGTTTCTATCCTTGAAACTCAGTGCACCGTACTTGGTGCCATGGGTGGTTTCTTTGCTTAATTTACTGATCGGCGCATTTTGAGAATCCTAAAGTGATACGTATCATTTTTTTACAAATCTGGACCGAAGTCGGGAGTCCATTGTTGACAGATTCCTCTGGAAAGTTGATACCCATTCTTGCTCTGCCAGGAGGAAATATATGGAAATCCGCGATCCCGTTCATGGCTCTATCTATTATTCTGATCCCGAAGTGGCCATTCTCGACACTGCGGAATATCAACGCCTGCGTGCGATCAAACAACTTGGCTATGCGGAGTTCAGCTTTCCGGGCGCGACACACAATCGCTATATTCACTCTATTGGCGTGGCTCACCTTGCAGGTGAAACCTTTGATGCCATCTTTCGGGTCTATCCCTTTTCCAAACCTTCTGTAAAAACCCGTTTCCGTCAGGTGCTGCGTCTGGCCTCTTTACTTCACGATGTGGGACACGGCCCCCTCAGTCACACGACAGAACAAGTGATGCCTCACTTATCTGAACTCAAAATTGCTCTTTATAAGGAGCAGGAACAGTATGGGGAAAAAGCTCACACCGTTATGAACCACAATCGTCGGGCCAATCACGAAGACTACACGATCAAATACGTGACCGACTCTCAGATCGCACACACCTTGCGCCAGAATTTTCCTGATATAGATCCTCTGCATGTGGCTTGTTTGATTGATAAGGCTCTCCACTGCCCTGATGACTTTTTTATCGACAATGGCGTGGACTTCCGACCCATTCTCAGTCAGCTGGTTTCCAGTGAGCTGGACGTCGATCGTATGGATTACCTGGAGCGAGACAGTTATTTCTGCGGAACCAATTACGGTAAAATTGATTTGTCGTGGTTGATTCAGAACATGACCTTTTACCGCCACGAAAATAAAATCTATCTGGCCCTAAACCGTCGTGCTCTTTATTCTTTCGATGATTTTTTGATTTCCCGCCATCACATGCACTTGATGGTGTACTGTCATCATAAAAGCATCATCTATGAAGAGATGCTCAATCGTTATTTAACTTCCCCAGACTGCACTTTCGTCCTGCCGGGGGACATCAATGAATACACTCATTATAATGACTATCGCCTGCATGAGCATTTAAGCAATGTGACCAATCCGTGGGCGCAACGAATTGCTCAGCGCAAACCTTTCAAAGTTTTATTGGAACAACATAATACGGCGGAGTCAGAGCGACCGGAGCAGATTAAGAAAGCTCTTCAAGCCGAAGGTCTGGAAGTGATTCGCACCAGCTCCAAAGCGCGTCTTTCCAAATATCATACCGCTTCCCCTGAAGAGAGAGCTCTGCAAATTTATGTAGTGGATCAATACGATCGCTGGGATCAACCGGCGCCCATCAATCAATCGACTGAAATTTTTCAGCGCTATGAAGGGGCCCGTATTATTGATCGTATCTATGTAGCACCGGAAAATTTTCAGGCTGCCGAATCCATTATCAAAGCTCAGAAATTTTAGGACTCGACCTTCGTCATAACGTAGCGCGATCTCATTGCTTCTTCTTTGTGAAGCGCTATCGTTTGGATATGAAATCCAAAGCAAGAGTACTTATTCTAATTTTGCTTTTTGCCGCCAACTCCTCCTACGCACGACCGGGAGGCGAACAACAACCCAGACCGGCTCCGCTACCGCCGCCTCCACAACCACCCCTCGCAGCTCCCTTGTCCTCCTATAATATTGATCCTGCCGGGATCACTATTTCCGGGGTGTCTTCAGGTGGCTATATGGCGGTGCAAATGCAAGTCGCCTTCTCCAAGACCTTTGCCGGGGCGGGAAGTGTCGCCGGCGGTGTATTCTGGTGCGCTGAAGGTAGCTCCGCACGAGCGCAAAAAGAATGTATGAATCACCCTCAGGGTATCAATTCGGAAGTACAGATCAATAAAGCCCAGGAGTTGGCAAAAACCGGGAGTATCGATCCCTTGTCCAATCTGAAAAATCACAAAATCTATCTTTACGCCAGTCCCAAAGACTCAGTGATTCATCCTGGTAATTCAGAAAAACTGATCGAATTTTATAACGCCTTCACAAGTCCCAACAATATTGTGTATGAATCCTCTATTGATTCAGCCCATGGCTTTCCAACTTTGAACTCCGGCGTTCGCTGTCAGTTCGCCATGCTTCCATGGATCTTAAAATGCAACTTCGACACCGCTGGCGAAATGCTCAATCACCTCTATGGTTCGCTGAGTGCACGCGGTGCCATGATTGACAGCCATCTTAGCAAATTTTCCCAAAAGGATTTTGGCGGACCCGCGACACCTCTCTATAAAGAAGGCTGGATCTATGTACCGAAGTTCTGCTCTGACGGAGGCGTGTGCAAGCTGCATATGGCTCTGCATGGTTGCCAGATGAACCCCAGCTATATTCAGGATAAGTTCGCCACTCTCGGCGGATATAATGAATGGGCTGAAGCCAATAACATTATTGTCCTCTATCCCCAGTCCGAAAAAATTCCAGGAGACAATCCCTATGCCTGCTGGGACTGGTTCGGCTTTACCGGAGCTGACTATGTCACTCAATCTGGCTCGCAGATGAAGGCTCTGTACCATATGATTTTGAAAGTTCAGGGAAAAGAAGTCAGGTCAGAGCAATAACCTGACCATTGACCGCCGCTCCATATTGACTGACCAAATACGTAATCGTATTGGTCACTTTGTCTGGCTCCGTGATCCGCAGAGAAGCATCCCGCAACTTCAATTTCTCCAGTGCCTCTTTGATCGAAGAGGCCTCAGGAAATTGCGTGAGAATATATTCTTCCGTCAGACCCAGGGATAAAACATTCACCGTGATATTGTGCTCAGCCACCACTTTCGCCAAAGACTTCGCGAACGGAACCAAAGCACCTCGCGCTCCGGCCAAAACAGGATCTGGATAAGTTTCATTCATAAGATAGAGAATGCGGCCCCGTTTACGGCTTTTTAAAAAATTCAAAACGGCATGAGTGATCATCACGGAGGTTTTATAGTTGTGATGAACTTCCTCATCCAAATAAGTCAAAACTTCACCGATTTTATAGCGATTGGGTTTGTTACTGAGCTGAGCATCAATAAATAAATCCACACTACC
Source organism: Bdellovibrio sp. (assembly GCA_039206745.1). GTDB lineage: Bacteria > Bdellovibrionota > Bdellovibrionia > Bdellovibrionales > Bdellovibrionaceae > Bdellovibrio. Next base: position 16,805 of record JBCECD010000002.1, read on the forward strand.
AAAAGCTTGGGCCGCAGAGCTAATGGCTTCTTTCACGTCCTCGGCTGTTTGCAGAGGCGATTTAATACCAAAAGCTCTGCCGAATTTAGGATTGATCTCGCGGGCATCATTGATCTGATTGCAGAACCGCTGACTGGCACTGTTATCGTAATCCAATAAAACGCAATCAGCTCCCAATTGCGTCAAGCCCATCACCAAATGTTGAACCGTTGTGGTAAACGGTCCGGCAATCAAGGCTGTTCTCTCACGCAGATTAAAAGCATTCTCCATCAGCGGACCCTCTTTCCTGATTAGACTCGTTCAATAATAATGGCGATACCTTGACCACCACCGATGCAAGCGGATCCCAAAGCGTATTTGCCCTGACGACGGTGCAACTCATAAACCAGATGATTCATAATACGAGTGCCCGAAGCCCCAAGAGGATGACCTACAGCAATCGCTCCCCCATTCACGTTGGTTTTACTGGGATCTAATTTCAATTCCTTCTCTACAGCCAAATACTGAGCTGCAAAGGCTTCGTTGACTTCAACCAAATCCATTTGCTCCAAAGTGAGCCCGGCTTTTTGCAAAGCTGTGCGAGCAGCTCCTGCCGGGCCAATTCCCATGATAGAAGGTTCACATCCCACAGAGGCATAACTCACAATTCGCGCCATGGGTTTCAAACCCAAAGCCTGAGCCTTGGATTCACTCATCAACAGCGAGCAGGCCGCCCCATCCACAATACCAGAGGCCGTCGCCGCCGTCACCAAGCCGTCTTTTTTAAAGAGGGACTTTAAGGTCGAAAGTTTTTCGAAAGTCGATTCTGGTTTAGGATGTTCATCTTTATCCACCACCACAGTTCCTTTGCGCCCCTCCACAGAAACAGGTGTGATCTCCTGGGCAAAAAGGCCTTTATCGAAGGCCGCTTTATATCTCTGCTGTGTCTGAATGGCATAGCGATCACACTGCTCACGTGTGATTCCGTATTTTTCACCAAGATTTTCTGCCGTGATCGCCATCGGTGTTTTGGCATAAGCATCGGTCAGAGCGGAAGTCATCAGATCTTCCAGCTCGAAGTTCCCCATGCGCATTCCATCAAAGCGCACTTTGCGAGCGACATAAGGAATCAAAGACATCTGTTCAACTCCACCGGCCAGAACAACTGTGGCTTCTCCACACTGGATCATTTGCACGGCATTCACCCACGCTTGAAAACCGCTGCCACAAAGACGATTGACCGCAAAAGCTCCCACATTCACGGGAACTCCCGTTTTCAAACCAATATGTCGAGGAAGATAAGCCGCATCAGCTCCTGACTGCACCACATTGCCGAAAACAACATGATCCACTTTTTGAGGTGAAATACCAGCTTGCTCGAGAGTGGCCTTGGCGGCGACCACACTCAAATCTGTTGCTGAAATATCTTTCAGAGATCCACCAAAGGCTCCGAAAGGGGTTCTTTTTCCTGAGATAAATACTATTTTTTCCATGCAGCCAGAGTAGGCCGATTACCAAGACCAAGCAAGTCCAATCATAGACAGACCTTGCTCTTTATCAGCTTTATGACTGACAGTGAGATCCTTATCTGAAAAGACTTTTTCTTTAAAAAAGATATCTGTTACAGAAGCTTTGGCGTCATAATTGATCGCAGCTCGCAACCATCCGCTGTATTCCATTTTTGCCAAGGCTTGGAAAGCCTCCACACGAAACGAAAATTTATGGCTCACACCTTCAGGAGTTCCTGCGGGGACAACAACATCCGTTTTTAATTTTTCCTGCGTGTTCTCGGCAATGCGCCCCAATGTCGACTGTTTCACTGCTGACGAATTAAACCAAAGAGAAAAACCACGATCCGCAATCCGAGTCATCACGGTTCCCTCACTGTCCCCTTGTCGCAAATCCAAAGGCACCACTTTCGCTACATCATCAGAAGTTATTTTGGGAGTCACTGTATCAACAGGAATGATCAGTCGCTTTGTGGATTTAATATCCACCTTGCACCAACACAAACAGGGGAATCCGATAAAAAAGAGAAATGACAGAATCAATCTCATATCTCTTTCTTATTCAAAGATCGTTCCAACAGCGCCCTCTCATCTGCTATTAGATTGAGATGAGCTGCAATTTATAGGATCTGGAGTCAATCTCCCTATTATGGTGTCAAAAGAAGTCTCACCTGGCTGTCTTTATGACTCCAGGACCTCTCTGCATCTCTCTACGTCCCACTCGCGCGAATCAGGGTTCCCATAAGCTAGCATCAAGTTTGCAAAAGGCTCTGTCGGGGAACATGGGGCGCAGAGGGGTGTTTGTCGAGAGTGTCGTCATTTCAACAATTTAGAATGATTGCAGACGAAAAACCCGCTTACAACGCATGTAAAAAAATAACAACTCGTTGAAAAGATAACAATATGGGGTCTGTATGTTAGTAAAACGCACACAGCGAAAAACCAGGGTTTGGACTCTGGCATTGGTGGCCGGTCTGATTTTTTCTCAAACTTCTTTGACTTGGGCCCAGGATAAAACTCCTAAATTCCCATTAGATCTTTTTCCGAATGATGCCGATACCGGTTTGTTTCCCACAGTTCCCATCCTTCCCAAAGACAATTCAAATGGTCAAAACCAGAATCAAGGACAGAATCAGAACCAAAATCAGACTAAAAATGGGGTTCGCACTCAGTCCACGGGCAAAAACTCCATGGGGATTGCGAAAGTTCCCAGTGAGTACGCCTGCCCTCTGTTCGAGAATCGTCCTCACGCTGAGCTGATCGCCGCCATCGAGTCTTTAGATAAAGAAGTGAAAGCGTCTCCTGAATGTTCAGGAACTCCCTCCGCCAAATCTCTCGAGGACAACGGCAACACTCTTAAAGAGAGTTTCGCAGCTCTGCAAAAGCTCATGCAAATTCAAGATCCCTCGCAGTTAAATACAGCACAATTGGATCAGACCATGACAGCAGCTGTGCAGGCTTTGGGAAATCTGGGAAATGTTCTCAACAATAATAATTTCTTAAACTCCAAATGCGGTCGTCAGACAATGTCGACAGGCCGGGCATTGCTGGCCATCAACGACGTGATCAACGGCTTGGCTCCCTATGCTCTTTTTGCTGTTTCCATGAATGCGGCTCTCACTCCAGCTCTGCCTTTTGTTATCGGTGGCGCGATTGCCAGCAGCGGTATTTCAGCTCTGTCTAAAATGATTGATCAGGGCACTCTCGATATGACCAACCCTGAACATCGCAAAGCTGTTTTACAGAACACTTGCCAATTCACAAAGGTGGTTAAAAAAGTTCGCTTCATGCAATTGGCGCAAAGTGGACAGATCGAAAAAATCACTCAAGAGCTTGAAAAAACCGTCAATCTTTATAATGCCAATTTTGCCAACCCCTCTCGGGAGCTGACTTCTCTGCTCTCTTATCGCAGCACTGCGATGAAGCAGATTTCCAGTCTGCAAACGCAAATGATCGCCGATCAGATGGACCTGGCTACAATTGAAAATCAGATGTCTCAGAACAGCGACGACTTCATGGTGTGTACATTGGCTAACGAGCTGGTGAACTGGGCCCGCGACGGTAAGACTTTCCCAGCTTCCGCTTTTGTCAATCTCGAGTTGGCAACGGCACAAAGTGAACGCGCGGAAAAGCTTCAGACTCTCAGTTTGAAGACACTGCACGCGAGCTCTCTGCAAAGAATTGCTGAGTACGCACAGAACGCTTACAACAGTGAAAGCGCTCTGAAATCCTGCGCGCAGGCGGGTCGCTCTTGGATCACAGGCGTGAAACAGTCCCTGAAATTGACAGCCTCCGCTTTGGAGAAAAACCAATCAGTTATCGAAGAGGAACTTTCACAAAATACGGAATACAGACAGTGGAAGGCCCAATATCTGCACATCGAAACAGAGAAAGTGACGATCAAACGGGTTGAAAAAGCCATGCAAGAACTGGCCAAAGACAATTCCATTATTGATCGCTCTGAACTTGCCCAAAGAATGGTGAATCTGAAAGCCGGTCTGTTTGGCTCTCGCACCTCATGGTCTTTAGGCAAACCACCTGTCTTAGCTTGGATCGAGCACACTAAAAAAGTTCACGATCAAGCGATGTCTGCTTTTATCATGGGCTCCGAGACCTTGCACAAGTCCTCTTACAGCCTGACTCAGGCGGGTCGTGGCCTGCACATTCGTTATTCCGTCACAGGCATGCCTTATCAAGATCCAAAAATCATGGCAGAGAGCAGTCAGATCGCGAAAGAGCTCTCCAACTTTAATGTCACTGATATTCCATTGGGATCTCGTGAACAGGAGCTGGTCTGCCAACAACTGGAAACAGCTTGGTTGGATTGGGCCTCGGCGATTGATCACTTAAGAGCTGTTGAGCTTTTCTGCGATATGGTTGATCCTCTTCTCGATATCAAAGTCGACACTTCAGTCGTGAAAGCCTGCCGTGGTGATGCGCAACTGAATGGCAAAGCCACCATTGCTTCTGTGGTTGACGGCGCTAAAAATGTTTTAGTTAAAAAGGGCTATCAAAAAGAAGCTGACTTGATTCAACAAAAACTCAAGTCTCTGCAATGCCCTATGCCCAATGTCTCTGTGATGAATGATTAATTATTCGTCCAAGATGAAGTTGATCGGGTCAACGGCTGTACCGTTGATCCGCACTTCATAGTGCAAATGCGGTCCTGTCGAACGACCGGTATTTCCCACCGCCCCGACAACATCCCACTTATTCACTCGTTGCCCTACTTGCACATAAATCTGGGACAAGTGCCCAAAGCGCGTGGTCACACCGTAACCGTAGTCAATCGTGATCAGCTTTCCATAAGATTCATCATAGCTGGCAAAGACCACCACTCCGTCAGCCGGCGCATAGACCGGTGAGCCCGGGGCCGCTGCGATATCCAAACCCGCATGCAGAGCCGTCTTCCCTGAGAATGGTGAAATGCGATAACCAAAGCGCGAAGTGATCCAGCCTTTCGCCGGCTTCATATTAGGTGTGGCATTCAACAAACTCTGTCTTTCAGACAAGCTCTCCCACAAATCGATCACACTCTGTTCTTTGAGCTGAGTCTCTTTCACCGCTTTATCAATGCGCACAACCAACGAGGCATAATCTTTATCGGCCGTCTCTTTTGCCAATTCTCCGGCTTGATCATTCAAAACTTTTTTATTCGCGAAAATCTGATCCTGCGCCACAAGCTCTTCATTCTCTTGGCGCTGCTCCATCGGCTCATACTCTTCAATCTGTTGACCGGCTGCGGGCTTTGCTCCCATCGTCAGTTTGGTGATACGATCCTCTGCGTCGACATTGGTGATCAACTGCAACTTGGTGGTGAAGGTCTTCACCCGCTCCAAGGAATTTTCCAATGCATTGACCTTACTTTCAACCACTTGGAACTGCTTGATCAGCTGTGCATTCTCCGCCTTCAGGCGTTTGTTTTCCATGGCCTGCAAAAGCAAACCAAAATAATCCACCAGACCTGCGGCAAAAATAACCACAACGACAGCGGAGATAAAAGAAATCGCCTTGAGCCAGGCAGCCGAGAGCACGATCTTACGGGTTTTACCCGTTTGATTGCTCACTATAAACAGCGTGACTTTCTTTTTCTCCAACTGAAAGCTCCTTACAACCTATTCATGAAAATGCAACAGCATGACCGTCACATTATCGTCTCCGCCATTGGCCAGAGCTTGTTCTACACAAGCTTTGACTGCTTTGTCAGGTGGATTCTGATTTAAGATCTCAGATATTTTTTTGTCTTCCACTAAGCTGGACAGACCATCAGAACACATCAAAAAGATTTCTCCAGGAACAACCTCTCTCTCAATGATATCGGGATACACTTCACGCTCATACCCCACACTGCGAGTGATGACATTTCGCCCCACAAATTGGCGCACCTGCTCTTCACTCATCACACCTGCACGAATTTGCTCATTGATAAGAGAATGATCCTCCGTTATCTGCCACAAATGAGGTCGATGAAAAAGATAACAGCGTGAATCGCCGACATTCCCCACGTACAAATAGTTGTCGCGAACGTAAGCCATCACCATGGTCGTTCCCATTCCCGCCAACTCCGGCCTCTCTGTCGCGGCTTTATCAAAAATGCGACGGGAAGCCTCTTCATAACAATTTAAAATTAAATCGCGTGGAGACTTCTTCATGGCCTCTTTTTGCAGCATGATCTCTTCCACCGTTTCAACCGCCATACTGGAAGCGACCTCTCCACCAGAATGTCCACCCATTCCATCTGCAACAATAAAGAGTCCAAGATCTTTATTGATCAGACAGGAATCCTGATTTGAGTCACGACGCAGCCCTTTATCTGTCAGATACCAAGAATCAAATTTCATAGATGTTTCATTTTCACTCAAAGCAGCGGCAAGAGTCAAAGTTCATCCGAGACTTGAGTCGCAATCTTTTCGCCAGGTTCACCCGCTCCTTCATTATCGGTGTCATAATACCGATAGAAGGGGTGAGGTCATATGATGAAGTCACCATCTTTAAGATTTTATTTACTAATGTCCTTCATCTTCCACATATTGGTGGCAGGGGTCTTCTATTTATTTGAAAACATGACGCCTTCCATGAAGGCTCCCGAAACAGTCAGCATCAACTTCCTCACTCCTGAGGAAATTGCCCAAATGAACAAAGTAGAAGAGGCCGCAAAAAAGGTCTTCGTTCCTAATAATCAGATCGTCGAACAAAATGACGTTGCGGCCACAGAGGAAGCACCGGAAAATTCTCGTTTCCTCAGTGAAAAGAATCAAAAAGTACAAAAACAAACTGTGGCCCGAGATCGCGGCGAGTTTCAAAATTTAAAAAAATCAGCACCTAAACCTGGACTTCAGGGGGATGGTAAAGAAAAATCCACGTCTGAAGACCCCAAAAAACAAATTGCCCGAGATCTTCTGAAAGGATTCGATCCTGGCGAGGCCTTGGAGCGGCAAAAACTGGCGGATAAACAATCCGGCATGGGAGAAGGTCAGGGTTCCGGTGGCGATACAAGCAGGACTAACGACTATATCAAAGATGTGGAAGTCGGTCTTGAAACTGTTCTGAATACACGCGAGTTCAAATACTACTCCTATTATAATCGCATCCGTAAACAACTAGCCCAGCATTGGGAAGGTCGAGTGCGAGAGAAGCTTTCTAAGCTTTTTAAAGAAGGCCGCGCTCCTGCTGCGACAAATAAAGATCGCATCACCAAAGTGATTGTGGTCTTGAATGATCGCGGAACATTGGTGCGAGTCCAGGTCTTGAGTGACTCCGGCGTGCGGGATCTCGACGATGCAGCCATTGAAGCCTTCCGCGCCGCCGCTCCCTTCCCCAATCCTCCCAAAGGGATTGTCGAATCCGACGGTACAGTGAAAATCCGCTGGGACTTCGTTCTCGAAGTCTAAAGGCTGGACTCGACTTTTCATTAACGAGACTCAACGAACGCGCGCACCCGACATAGAATAAGGAAGCCTTGGAGGCCTTATTATGACGGGTTGGTCTTTGTTTCTGACATGCATCGCATTTTCACTTTTCTCCACTTCTGCTCTTGCTGCTCCTGATTATGGACTCTTTATGGTGGTCAAAGGCCCTGTCAGAGTTCTCTCTGCCACAGATAAAAAAGAAACCATTGCTAAAGTCGGCGCCAAGGTTTTTTCCGGCGACACTGTTATCACCGGCACCGATGCTCGAGCTAAGATCGTGATGAGCGATCGCAACGTATTGCAACTTTCGCCTGATTCCACTCTGGAAATTGCTCGCTATAAAACCGGGGCCACGGAAAATGATCGCGAAGCCCAAGTCGCTTTAATGCAGGGAAAAGTCCGAGTTCAAGTTGAACAAACTTACGGTGAAAAAAATAAATTTGAACTGCGCACACCCACCGCTGTGGCCGGTGTTCGCGGAACCCAGTATATCGCACAGTATGACCAAAGCTCTCGCAGCACCACGATCACAGTGCTTCAGGGCCGCGTGGCCGTCAGCAGCGCCTCACAGAGTGCACCCCCTGTTATCCTGTCACCAAACACCAGCACCACCGTCAAAGAAAATACAGCTCCCACAGCCCCACTCAAACTGTCTCCCAACCAAGTGAATGAGATGATGAATTCCGCTTCCACCTCTCCAGAGAACATCTCAGCTCCCGAAGAAAAAAGTTTAGTCACTTCTGATATGGTCGGTGGCGAAGCCCTCAGTTCTGACTCCTCCTTGCAAAATGCAATGGAGCGCCCATCAACCAATCCCGCACCACCTGCGACAGTACCGCAAGTGAATGTACCGCAAGCACCGGCTACCAACCCCCTGGTCAATGAAGTCATTCAAAATAAAAATTCCAAAAGCCGGGTGATCATCACCCCCAGACCACAGCAGTGAAGATTTCTATGAAAAAGTTTTTGCAGTGGGTTTTAGCTCTTTCTCTCATCCTAGATGGCTCTCTGGCCGGTGCCCAAGCTCGGTCACGGGCCCATTCCGTCGATCTTCAGCAGGGACAGCCGATTCGTGTGCGCTATCGCTCTCAGAAATTCAAGGGTGCGATTAAATCCGTCCTGATTCGCGATAAGATCACTGGCAAAAGAGCTCTTTTGGCTCTGCCTCGGGTGAATGCACAGGAAGGTATTTATGAGGCGACTTTCGTCATTCTCTTCGACCCCTCCCATGAAGAGACCTCGGTCGAAAGCAGTCTGGATCATTTAGAAGTTTTCCCCGTCAGCTCTCAAGCAAAATTGGCTGCCAGCACAGATTTATCGAAACAAAATTGGATCCTGCTGCAAAATCGGCAGCAGGAACAAGCTCGCCTGTCTTATGAGCTGTCTGAAGCCCGTCGACGCGAAGAAATGGAAGAACAGATCCGCCGTCTTTCTGAAACCGAGAGGCTTCAGCGCAAAGCTCGCGCGGAAGTCCTGGCTCAAGAAGCACTTCGCCTTTACGAACGCAAAGATTTCCAGGGAGCCAGCAACAAATTCAAAGAAGCGATCGCTCTCGATCCTGAAAATAATAAATACTACTATCAATATGGTGTTTCACTCTTTCAGATTCAGGACTATCCGAAATCCCTCGTCGCTCTTTCCATGGCAGAAGACGGAAGCTTTTCTCGCACTGATAGAAACTATTTTATAGGTATGAATCATTTCCGCATGAAGGAAGACGAAAAGGCCTTGAAATACTTTATTGAGGTTCGGGATCAGGACGATCTCAATGTCAGTCCCACCGCCTCTTTTTATGCCGGAGTTTTACAGTACAACACAGGCTCCTATCCCGATGCGAAGACTTCATTTAATTATGTGCTCGACAAATCCCAAGACCCGCAAATGGATCGCCGGGCGGAAGGCTATCTCGAAAAAATTGATGCCATTGAACAGTTCAATAACAAATTCAAAGACAAATGGACGTACTCACTTTATGCCGGCCTGTCTTATGACTCTAATATCTTAAATATTGCCGCGGCCAATGCCCCCACAGATCTTGCCGGTTGGCGCGCTCTCTACGGCGCTTCTTTGGAAAGG
>JBCECD010000003.1:0-20768 GCA_039206745.1 Bdellovibrio sp.
CCTTTGGTCCAGGCCTCTTGAGCTTTTTTATAGGAGTCGATAGCGAAGGCATCTTGTTGCTCACGGGTGAAGTGATAATCTTTCACGCAGATCTCCGCGGCATTTCCCATGTGAAAATTGCTGTAGGGGTCCCACAGGCCGTCTTTGATCATAGAGTCTGTCATTTGCGTTGGACCCATGCGGTAGCCAGAGCGAGAGTTCTCCAAAAGATGCGGGGCCAAGGTCATATTTTCTTGACCACCCGCCACAGCGATTTTGGTATTTCCCAAAGCGATGGAGTCTGCTGCCAGCATCACAGCTTTCAAGCCAGAACCGCAGACTTTATTAATAGTCATGCACGGAGTGGAGTTTTTAAGTCCGGCATAAAGAGCGGCTTGGCGAGCCGGAGCTTGTCCTACACCTGCGGTGAGAACTTCACCCATGATGCACTCGTCAATTTCATCGGCAGAGACACCTGCGCGAGTGATAGCTTCTTTGATTGCGATAGCGCCGAGTTTAGGAGCGGGCAGGGCTGCGTAGCCACCTTGAAAAGTTGCGACAGGAGTTCTTACGCTGCTTACAATTACGACATTTTCCATTATTAACCTCAATTTGTTGTCAATGCCGGGATACTTTTTTATATTTTAAGAGCAGAGTCAATTTTCACAGGGAGTCAACGCATGTCAGCGATCAGTTTCATCCTGTCCTGTTTTTTTATTCAGCCATTGTGGGCGGCCACTTTTGATGTGCCCGTTGCAGAGGGAGATCGCCTCCTCCTCAAGGGTTTAGAGGCGCAAGTTCAACTGATAGGTCAACCCGGTGCGGCCTTGCGTGTTTCCGGAGTGGAGAACAGTGGTTCCGCAGAGGGTCAATATGTGATTACAAAAAGTAAAGGTGTGATTGAGATCAAAATGAATGAGTACTCGGGGAAAAGAGCCTGGCTCCAAGTTTTGACTCGAAGCGCGACGCCAGCTCGTATTGAAATCACGGGGCCAGCGGTGCCGACGGAGGTGCATTTGCGCGGAGGCTCTGTGGGGGCGCAGAGGTGGAATAAGGATATCAAGGTTGCGATGACTCAGGGGCGAGCTCAAGTGGTGGGTGGTTCTGGAGCTGTGCAAGTTTATCTGCAAAAAGGGGACGTGACGGTTCAGGACCGTGTAGGACGGGTGCAGGCTGATTCCTACCAGGGAGCGATGACCTTGAGAAATATCCAGGGGGATGTGGAGTCGCATCTTTTTGCAGGATCTTTGCAGATTGAAAAAGTTCAGGGGTTCACTTCTGTTTCGACTCAAACAGCTCAAGGTCGGGTGAATCAAGGAGTGGGAACTCTGCAATTTGAAAATGGCAAAGGCACTTTGACGGTGCAAGGATTTCAAGGTCGTCTCGAAGGGCAGAATCAAGAGGGTGTGATCAATGTCACGATGGCATTGGATTCAGAAGTGGATGTGAAGTCCAAAGCGGGTCGGGTGCAGATTCAAGCTCCGCCAGCGGCGGGTGTGACGCTGAACCTCTTGACGACTGAAGGCGATATTCTGGTGCCGGGAGATTTGAAGGTGACGAAACTCAGTACAGAAAAGAGTCTTCGTGCAAAATGGCGTGGTGACGCACCTAGAGGAAGCATCTTTGTGCGGACACAAGAGGGACTCATTTCGGTGAAATGAGTTGACGCCCTCTTTTAAATGATTCACACATGAAAGATCTTAAGAACTATCTAGGTAGAATTATGGCAAAAATCGTTAAAAAGAAGTCCGCATCTAAACCTTCAGGCAAAGCTTCCGCGAAACCGGCGGCAAAGTCTGTTAAAAAAGCTCCTGCAAAGGTGGTAAAGCCTGCGCCTAAAAAGCCGGCAGCAGCTCCCGCTAAAACGGTGGTGAAGAAAAAGGTTGAGAAAGCTCCTCCAGCCAAAGTCGCAAAAAAACCTGAGGTTAAAAAGAAGCCCGAGGTGAAGGCGGCTCCTCCTGCAAAGGTGGCGGCAAAACCGGCAAAAGAAGTCAAAGAGGTGAAGGCCAAAGCTCCTGCGAGCGCGCCGCAACCTGCTGTTGCCGAGAAGGGTCCTAAAAAAGATCTGAAGCCTGCGAAAAAAGGCAAAGGTCCTAAGAAGGAGAAGGAAAAAGACGAAAACGATCTCGACGATGATTTTATTGCCGATGACGATTTGATGGGCGATGAGATCGGAGAATACGAGGAAGAGCTCAAGGCCGTTGAAGAGGTCGAAGAGGAAATCGAAATCGTTGAAGAGTGGACTGGCGATGAAAAGTCCAAATCTGATGAGGAAGTGATCCTAACGGATGCGGAAGGCCGTCGTTACTGCCGGGCTCGGGACTGCGATCAGATCGCTGCGGTCGATGCTTACTGCCGTTACCACTATTTGTTGTTTTGGAAAAAAATTCAGGTGCGAAAGAAGATTCTCGCAGATGGAAAGCTGGAAAGATACGTGGAGGAGTTGACCTCACGTTATCCAGACAAGTTTTTGGAAATGATCCGTCGGGATCTTCGCACGGAAAAAGACTTCCTGGGCGCGATTCAGGAGTTGGAAATCGACGAATCAGTGGGTGAGAACGAATTTGAAGAGGATACAAACGCCTTTATCGAAGAAGTTCGCGGTATGGGCGACTCCGGTGGATCCGGGGTTGAAGACGACGAGTACTAGGTTCTTTAAAAAAAATTCAAATAAAGAGGGTTGGATTTTCCGACCCTCCCTCTAAATAAAACAATTATATTGCCAAAAAAAAATCCCACTGCTACTAACCGGCGCAGTGCAAATATATGTCAGAGATAGGGTCTGACGTTTCTACCTGCCACCGTAAAAAGGCAGTCTATTTGGGGGACGCATGTTAGGGATTGTTTCGCTTTTGGGGCTTCTGCTTTCTTTTTCAGCTGGAGCTATGGATTCTTTTCCGCATCATCCTGACGAGGCTCTTACGCCGGGCGCCTTGTGTGACCATCCCGACCGTTACCGTTATGCCGAGAGAATTGGTTATTGTGAGCGCGATGTCTCAACTTTTTTGAAACAACATATCTTTGAAGAGTATGACCGTCGTGGTTACCGCACTCTCTCGATGAATCGCGGGAGTTTCAAAATTGATCACTACATCCCATTGTGTATGGGTGGCAGCAATGACCCTAAAAACCTCTGGCCTCAACATGAGAGCGTGTACAGTTTGACAGATTCATTGGAAGGTCTGTTATGTGAGAAAATGGCTCAAGGTCGCTTGAAGCAAAAGGAAGCGGTGAGTTTGATTGTTCGGGCTAAGAACAATCTCGAAGAAGTGAGGGGCATCACCTCTTACGTTCGTAAGCTTTAAAGAGTAAGTATAAATATAGTTGGAATCTATCGGGCTCAGTTGTCCACCTTCTGTGGCGATTGAGTTAAGAGGAGTAGGTTCCTCCTCTGAGTGCGTTTCCGTCACCGCGATCAGTGAAGGTTTTCTTTTTTCTTCTTCCCGCCGCCAAACATGCGTGGGCTGCGGTCTTCATCATCTTCTTCATCCCCATCTGCTTCAGCGGTGTCGTCCTCATCACGAGGAGGCGAGAGTTCTTCGCTGATCTCAGCGCGGGCAAGAGCGTCTTCGCTTTCTTCGTCTTCGTGGACCATGGTGTCCTCCTCTTCATGGAGAAGAGTGTTTTCATCTAAACCTAGAAGACGATTGGCTTCAGCTTCCAGTGAGGAGTTTTCAGTGGAGAATTGCAAGAAGAGCTTGTGGCCTTGGAAGGGGTACTCTTTCCAAAGATAAGGGAAGTCCACCTCGCCCTCGTTTTCGAAGTATTCCATCATCATGCTGGCTGCGGCGTCGAGGCAGTTATGAATGCGATCGACGGCATCTTGTTGTTCTTGGGAGTAGTTCATGGACACTTCGAAGTTTGCCTGAGAAAGGCGGCCTTTTTCGAGATATCCAACGCGAAGCGTAATCTCTTCGGAATAGATACGTCCTTCGACGATCAGTTCGGCATTTTCCAGCTGAGAAGAGAAATTTTCTCTGAAAACAGTGTGGATTTGATCTAAGTATTCCTTAGGAAATGCGGTCCATTTTTTAGAGCTTTTGAGTCGGGGGGTCATTGAGGGAGGCCTCCATCGTACTTTGACATCTTTAAGGTCATCCTCTATAACTCACTTTCTTTCATGACACAAGAGGTAAGGCCCGTGGAAAGCACGCTGCAAAATACAGAAAGCTCTAAGCAAAATCACGATGTTGGACAAGGCCGTGGAGTTTATATTTCCACCTATGGTTGTCAGATGAATGTGAACGATACGGAGCGCATGTACTCTCTGCTTGAGATGCAAAACTTCACGCCAGTTGAAAAGCCGGAAGAGGCATCTTTGATCATCATTAATTCCTGCAGTGTGCGTGAAAAGCCCGTGCACAAAGTTTATTCTGAAGTGGGAACCTTCCGTAAGTTAAAGGATAAGAATCCTGATATCAAAATCGGTGTTGGTGGTTGTGTTGGTCAGCAGGAAAAGGATGCGCTGATCAAGAATCAGCCGATGATTGATTTTGTTTTTGGCACAGATCAAATCGACAGTCTGCCGGAGTTGGTAGCGAAGAGTTACGAAGGCGAAAAACGTTTAATCAACGCCAAGTTTGAGCACCGCTCTCCTTATCATATTGAAACCATGGTGCGAAATCCGGGAGTTGCGACTTTTGTGAATATCACCAAGGGTTGCGATAATTTTTGCACTTTCTGTGTTGTGCCTTACACTCGGGGGCGTGAGAAGTCTCGGCCTTTGCAGCATATTCTGACGGACATTCGTCATCTGGTAAAAAGAGGTGTGAAGGAGATCACTCTTCTGGGGCAAAACGTGAACTCTTATAAGGGTGACGACAATATCGATTTTGCCGATCTGCTGGCCAAGGTGGCGGTGGAAACGGAGATTGAGAGAGTTCGTTTTACAACTTCTCACCCCAAGGATTTCAATCAGAAGCTGGCGGATGTGATGGCGGCTCATCAGAGTAAAGTGATGGAGTATATCCATTTGCCTTTCCAGAGTGGAAACTCGCGCATTTTGGATCGTATGAATCGCAATTACACGCGTGAGCACTATTTAGAAAAAATTGACATGCTGAAGAAGACCATTCCGAATGTGGTTTTTTCGACAGATATTATTGTTGGTTTCCCTGGCGAAACTGAGCAGGAGTTCCAGGATACTGTGACTCTAGTGGAAGAAGTGGGATTTGAGACGATTTTTGCCTTTAAGTACTCGCCACGTCCTTTCACTAAGGCGGCCAAATTTGAGGATCAGGTGGATGAGGACATCAAGACGGAGCGTTTGAATCGACTCTTTGATGCTCATGACAAAATGGCTTTTGAGTTGGTGAAGCGCTATGAGGGCCAGACCATGAAAGTCCTGGTTGAGAATGTGGATCGTGAGCACGGCAAGATTCAAGGGCGCAGTACGGGAAATAAATTAGTTCACTTTATGGGCGCGCCGGATTTGATTGGCAAAACTGTGGATGTGCGTATTACCAAGGCCTTCCCCGCGGTTTTCAGAGGAGAGTTGATTTAAATCATGAAAGATATTTTGGATTTAAATAATTTGAGGACTCAGATTGTTTTCAGTCAGGAGTCGCAAGAGGAAGAGGTTTTTCACCAGAACGATTTGGTGCAGCTTTTCCCCTATGGTCTGTCTGTGACTACAGATGCTTCGCGTCCGTTTTTATTGCTTAAAGATGAGGCTCATCACTATACCTTGCCTGTTGCGGTCAGTCCTATTGATGCGGGTGTGGCCCTGTCTCAGTCTAACAAATCCACGCCGGAGTCTTCACCGCATAAATTTACCGCGTTGTTGTTACAATCTTTGGATATTGTGATTAAGCAAGCTGTTTTTGTTGAGATCAAGGGTTCCAGTCAATATCTTCGTCTTTACATCAGTGGTCACTCGGCTTTGAATTCGCTGAAATTACGAGCAGAAGAGGCCATGTCACTCTGCCTCTATCTGCAAGTGCCTCTGTTTGCGACAAAAAAATTCATTGGTCGCTCTCGAGTCATGAGCACGGCTCTTGAGGGCGGCGCACAAAAACTGCAAAATTTGAGTTTCTTGGACAAAGGATCTGGATATCTGAACTAGTTTTTGTAAAAATGGGGCATGACACATTTGCCTCAGCTTATTACAGATCTCGGTTTAATTCTTGTTATTGCAGCTCTTTCTACTCTCCTGTTTAAAAAACTGGGGCAGCCTCTTGTTTTAGGGTATTTGATTGCGGGCTTTTTAGTTGGCCCTCATGTCTCATTTATGCCATCGGTCAGTGACAAGGAGAGCATTCAGGTTTGGTCTGAGATCGGTGTGATTTTTCTGCTCTTCAGTTTGGGGTTGGAATTCAGTTTCAAGAAATTATTTAAGGTTGGAGGCTCTGCGGGTTTCACGGCGGTCTTCGAGGTCGTCTTTATGGTGGGCTTGGGGTACGCTGTCGGGCGCATTCTGGGTTGGAATAACATTGACAGTCTTTTCTTTGGCGGAATTTTATCGATTTCTTCAACGACTATTATTGTGCGGGCTTTTCAAGAGTTGGGCATGCGGGGGCACAAGTTTGTCGATCTGGTGTTTGGTATCCTGGTTGTTGAAGATATTGTCGCGATATTGCTGCTGGTTTTGCTGGCGGCAATTGCGGGCTCCGGGGATTTTTCAGGCTTGCAATTGGCCTTCTCGGGATTGCGTTTACTTTTCTTTGTGGCTTTGTGGTTTGTGGTCGGAATCTTTCTTATTCCCATCTTTTTGCGAAAGATTCGTAAGCTGTTGGAGGATGAGACCACTTTGCTTGTGGCCATCGGCCTGTGTTTTTTGATGGTGATGATTGCGGCGCATGTCGGATTCTCACCGGCGTTGGGAGCCTTTGTGATGGGTTCTTTGTTGGCGGAAACGCCCGAGGGACACAAGATGGAGCATCTTTTGCAACCGGTGAAGAATCTTTTTGCGGCGGTGTTCTTCGTGTCCGTCGGTATGATGATTGATCCCAAAGTTTTGATTGACCGTTGGGACTTGGTCTTGCTTGTGACTGCGGTGACGATTGTGGGTAAATTTATCAGTACCTTTTTGGGAGCTCTGTTATCAGGTCAGGGGCGCAAGCAATCCTTTCAGGCTGGTATGAGTCTGGCGCAGATCGGGGAGTTCTCTTTTATCATCGCTTCTCTGGGGGTGACTCTGAAAGTGACCAGTGATTTCCTCTATCCTTTGGCGATTGCCGTATCGGCGGTGACCACTTTCACCACGCCTTATCTGATCAAAGTGGCGGAGCCTTTGAATCGATGGATGGAGGCTCGTCTGCCGGATGGAATCAAAGTGCAGTTAGATCGCTACCAGGCGTCTTTCAATCAAGAGGGACGTAAGGGGGTGGGGTCCTTGATTTTCAAGGCTTACGGTTTAAAGATCATTCTGAATACGGTGATGGTTGTTGCTATTGTCGGAGCCTCTAAGGTTTTGCTTATAGACGAAATTCATAAATATCTCGAAGAGAGTGCATGGGCGAGCAGCATTTCTCTTTTGCTGTGTTTGATTTTATCAGGTCCTTTCCTGTGGGGTATTGTTATGGGCAGCCCTTCTTTGGGGGCACAGCGTGAGATGGAAGAGCTGAAGAAGCTGCGGGGGTTGCAATCGGGATTATTCATGGGCCGTCTGGTCTTGGCCTTTATCTTGATAGCGGCCATCATATCTCAGTTTGTCACTCTAAAAATGGCGTCAGGTTTGATTATCATTGTTGTTGTGGTCGCGGCTTTCTATTCTCAGCATTGGGGTAGTAAACTGTATCGTTTTATTGAAAAGAACTTCTTGAAAAATCTGACAGAGAAGGAACGAAAAGATTTGGTAAGCTCTGAAGTGGCCAAAAGGTTTTTGCCTTGGGAGACCACATTGCGCACTTATGAGTTGTTCCCAGAATGTCATATTGTCGGCAAGAGTTTGCGTGAGCAGGCCTTTAAGGAGAAATACGACGTGACTGTTGCGGCGGTTTTCCGAGGAGCGCAGAGATTCTTTGCTCCCGATGGAGACTTTATCCTGTGGCCTTTTGATAAGATCATTTGCTTTGGTAGCGAAGAAGAGTTGCAGAGATTCCACGAGGTTTTAGAGTCCGAAAGAGTGGAGGCGCAGAAAAAGGATTTAGAGCTTTCTGCGCGACAGGAGGATTTCCGTTTAAGTTCTTTTGTGATTGGATCGGAGTCTCCCTACAAAAATAAATCTATCCGCGAGAGTGGCATCCGGGAGTCTTTCAAGGGAATGGTTGTGGGCGTGGAGCGCGATGCACAGAAGATTCTTGGACCTACAGGCAGTTTCCAGCTTTTGGAGCAGGATTTGTTATGGATTGTTTCGGATAAGAAGAAGGCCTGATCATAGGAGTGAGGAGAGACTTTATGGATGAAAATCTAATCAAAGCACGCGGTTTGTCGCCCGTTGTGGGAAAAGATGTCTTCATTGCTGACAACGCTCGTTTGATCAGTGATGTGGAGATCGGAGATCGCTCCTCGATCTGGTATAATGTGGTTTTGCGCGGCGATGTTATGCCGATTCGTGTCGGCCGCGAGGTGAATATTCAGGATGGAACTGTGGTGCATGGGACTTATGGCAAGTGGGGAACCACTTTGCACGATCGTGTGACGGTAGGGCATTTGGCGATGTTACATGGCTGTGAAATTGGACGGGGCACTTTGGTGGGGATGGGGTCCATCGTTATGGATGGAGTGAAAATTGGTGAGCACTGTCTGATTGGAGCCGGTTCCTTGGTGACAGAGGGTTCACAGATTCCTCCCCGGAGTCTGGTTGTTGGCAGGCCGGCGAAAGTGAAGCGAGCTTTGACAGATGAGGAAGTTGAGCTGCTGGAAAAGTCCGCGGATAATTATTTGCTTTATAAAACATGGTATTAAAACGGTGTCAGGGTCGACACCAGGAGATGAATGATGGAAATTCCTTATTCCTTAACATTTGATGATATTCTGCTGCTGCCGCAGTACTCGGAGATCACGCCCACGGATGTGGTGCCTCGAGCTTTTTTTGCGAGGGAGAAGTATCTCAATACACCTATTATTTCAGCGGCGATGGACACGGTGACGGAGAACCGCATTGCTCGGGTGTTGGCGCAAAATGGTGGTTTGGGAGTGATTCATAAAAATCTCGATATCGACAAGCAGGCCTTGGAAGTCGAGAAAGTTAAAAAGTACGAATCGGGAATGATCATGGACCCGATTACACTGGGGCCGGATCATCTGGTTCAGGATGCAGTCAATCTGATGGAAAAGTTTTCTATCAGTGGGGTGCCGATTACGGTGAGTGGCAAGTTGGTCGGCATTCTCACGAATCGAGATTTGCGTTTTGAAGAAAATTTTGCGCAGCCCATCCGCAATATCATGACCAAAGAGCATCTGGTAACGGCCAAGATGGGAACCACTTTGCAAGAAGCTAAAAAGATCTTGCAACAACATCGCATTGAAAAGCTGCCAGTAGTAGATGAAAAGGGCCATCTCAAGGGCTTGATTACAATCAAAGATATTGAGAAAGCAAAAAACTATCCGCAGGCAACCAAGGATGAGCATGGGCGTCTGTTTGTGGGGGCTGCGGTTGGTGTTGGTTCAGACTCACGAGATCGTGCGGATGCCTTGGTGGCGGCGCAGGTCGATGTCTTGTGTGTGGATACGGCTCATGGACATTCAAAGAATGTGATTGAGATGGTGAAGTATATTTCGCAACGACATAAAGATGTCATCGTCGTTGCGGGGAATGTGGTGACGGCTGACGGGACAAAGGCTCTGCTTGATGCGGGAGCGGAAGTGGTGAAAGTGGGTGTTGGGCCGGGCAGTATCTGCACGACTCGTGTGGTGGCTGGAGTGGGAATGCCGCAGATATCTGCAATCGTTGATTGTGCTAAAGAAGCGAAGGCTCGTGGCAAAACTATTATTGCCGATGGTGGGATTAAATACTCTGGTGATATCACGAAGGCTCTCGCCTTGGGTGCGAACTCGGTCATGATTGGAAATCTGTTGGCCGGTGCTGAAGAGTCACCGGGGGAGACGATTTTATTCCAAGGTCGAACTTATAAAGTTTATCGTGGCATGGGCAGCTTAGGTGCTATGGCAAAGGGCTCCAAGGATCGTTATGGTCAGATGGACGTGGAAGAAAATGAAAAGCTGGTGCCTGAGGGCATTGAGGGAAAAGTGGCCTATAAGGGAGCTGCTTCTGGAATCATTCATCAACTGATTGGTGGGGTGAAGTCTGGAATGGGTTATTTGGGTGCGGCTAATATTGAAGAGCTGCAGAAGCGGGCTCGCTATGTGCGTATCACGGCGATGGGATTGCGAGAGTCTCACGTTCATGACGTGAGCATCACGAAAGAGGCTCCTAATTACCGGATGGAATCGTAGAGTAGGGGCAAGAATGCGCGGATTTATTATATTAGATTTTGGCTCTCAGTTTACACAACTCATCGCACGTCGTTTGCGTGAGATGGGTTACTACTCGGAGATTCATTCCTACAAATACTCTACAGAAGAAATTAAAAAGAAAAATCCTTATGGAATTATTCTGAGTGGCGGTCCGAACTCTGTTTACGAAGAGGGATCTCCTCGTCGAGATGTGGCGGAGCTGCGTAACATAAGTCCTCTTCTTGGTGTCTGTTATGGCATGCAATTGCTGACCCAGCAGTTGGGAGGCAAGGTCACGCGTTCTGCTCATCGTGAGTACGGTCTGAATTATGTAACATGGACTAGGGTCTTGTCTGGGGTTCCACAGAGGCAAAAGGTTTGGATGAGTCATGGTGATGTCGTGGAGGCCGCGCCTCCGGGGCTTTCTGTTATTGCTATGTCTGAGGGGGATCATCCTGCAGCCATGCAGGGGCCTGGCATTCTTGCGTTGCAGTTTCATCCTGAAGTCGCGCACACGGATCACGGTGTGGATCTATTGAGATATTTTGCACAAGATATGTGTAAAGCGCTGGCAGACTGGGATGCTCCGCACTTTAAAGACATTTTGATGGAGGATGTGCGCAAGCAGGTCGGCTCTGTGGATCATGTGCTTGTGGGCTTGAGTGGCGGTGTGGATTCCACGGTGGTGGCGACTTTGTTGACTCAGGCTCTGGGAGCTGAGCGAGTGCACTGTGTTTTTGTCGACAATGGTCTTTTGCGCAAAAACGAATTTGAAACGGTTTTAGAGAATTACAGGCGAATCGGTCTTAATGTAAAAGGTGTGGATGCTTCAGAGGAATTTCTCTCGCAGTTGGCGGGTAAGGTAGATCCTGAAGATAAGCGCAAAACCATTGGCCGTGTTTTTATCGAAGTCTTTGAGAAAAGTTATGATCACAACCTGCCAATCAAATGGCTGGCTCAAGGGACTTTGTATCCAGATGTGATTGAAAGCGTCTCCTCTGTCGGCGGCAGTGTGACGATCAAATCTCATCATAATGTGGGGGGCTTGCCTGCGAAGATGAAGCTCGGCCTGGTTGAGCCTGTGCGCGAATTATTTAAAGATGAAGTGCGTGCCTTGGGGGCGCAGTTGGGGCTTCCTCATGAAATGCTATGGCGGCATCCTTTTCCGGGGCCTGGTTTATCCATTCGAGTGTTGGGAGAAATCACTCGGGAAAAGTTGAATATTCTGAAAGAAGCTGACGATGTTTTTATTTCTGAACTTCGTCGTCGAGGCTTGTACGAAAAAATATGGCAGGCTTTCTGTGTTTTATTGCCCGTCAAAACTGTGGGTGTCCAAGGGGACTCGCGTACTTATGACCACGTTCTGGCTCTCCGAGCTGTCACTTCATCCGACGGTATGACAGCGGATTGGTATCCGTTTGAGTTTGAGTTCCTGCGAGAGGTTTCAAACTTGATCACGAATAAAGTGAAGGGTGTAAATCGAGTGGTTTATGATGTGACCAGTAAGCCGCCGGGGACGATTGAGTGGGAGTAGTTCTGAGTGAGCTTCATTTGCGGATTGATTGATTGATTGATTGATTGATTGATTGATTGATTGATTGATTGATTGATGCGGTCTGTTTTTAATAAGATTTTGTTCTTTGTATTAGGCTAATAAGATGTTGAGTGGAATTTTTTTATTAATCGCGGCTGAGGGTGAATCTTTTACTGATTGAGTGTGGCTCGTGTTCTATCGTCAGTCTTAAGTCTTCAGCCTTAAGATAAGGCTGAAGATATTTTCAATCTCTTTTAAACTGGTCGCTTTGATTCGTGGTGTCTCTTTAGTAGAGCTTAAGGTGGTGTTTAAAAATGACAGGGAGGCTGCCATCAATGCACTCTTGTCCGTCCTGCGGAAATCAGAAACTCTCAGATCCTCATCAACTGCTCTAAGGCATTCTCCTGTTGGAAGTTTTCTGTCTCTGGCTGAGGCCCTTTGTCCACCCTAAATTAAGGGGACTACTTCTAATCTTTTTAGAACTCATTTCGAAACCTACCTTTGACCATTAAAATTATTGAGATCTTTGGAGGTTTTAAAATAGGCCCTAGTTGGTTAATTTCTTTATGGCGTTGTGATATGCAAACTGTCTTACTGCTTTCTTATTCGAAGATATGTCGATAGTGAGCTGCGAAAAATAGTACTGAAAAAATGAGCTGATTAAAGCTTGGATTAAGCTCCGGAGCTATTGCCGCATCGGTTCTGCGCTGAATCAACTATTGCGGTTTGCAGAGGGGGTGTTGATGATTTTAGATATTTGAATGCAACGAGCGAAAATAAAATCAAAAAAAAGAAACAGCATGTAAATAAAATAATATTTGACACAAATTTGTAGTTTCGAAAATGACTTCTCGTTGCCATTTGAAATGGCAGCCTCCTTTTTCGCCTCGCTCATCTAAATAAACTTCTTGCCGGGGCGATGAGGCTCTTTAAGGCGCTCTTCTTTTCGGGGTCAGGTCTCGAGTAAAAAAGCATTCCAAAAAAGCTGTGGTAGAACATATTCAACTCTTTCAAAGGATGGAAATTAGAAATGATTCAGAAGTTTTCAAACCAAGAATTGAATGCCAGTTTAAAACGTCATGTTGCCAATGAGCGAAAGCTTTTGCATGCAATTTTATTGCATATCAATGAGGTGGCGGCTCGCAAGCTTTATTTGGAAATGGCTTATTCTTCTTTGTATGAATATCTGGTGAAAGAGTGTTGCTATTCCGGGTCTGCGGCCATGCGGAGGATTTCTGCTGCTGAGTTGTTGCGGGAAGTTCCGGAGGTTTCAGAGAAAATCCAGTCGGGAACTCTCAATTTATCACAGATTGGAGAGTTGAGTCGGGCCATTAAAGAAAAAAGGAAGGGTGGACCAGAGGTTTCTATTCAGCAGAAGACGCAGCTGATTGGTGCTATCGCGGGAAAGACTGTGTCTGAAACTCAGAGAGAAATTTCGCTGGGATTGGATCTTGAAATAAAAATTCCGGAAAAGAAATTTACACAGAAAGATGATTCGGTTCGAGTGGAAATGACTTTATCCAAAGAAAAATACGAGAAACTTTTAAGATGTAAAGATCTGGGGGCGGCGGTGTTGCTTTCGGAATATAATGGTGTTGAGTTGACGGATGTTATTGAGTTTTTGGCTGACTTTTATCTTAAATCAAAAAAAATGGATAAGACTGATTTGGTATTTGGTCGAAACTCAAAAATCAATAAAACTGTCACCCCCAGATTGAAGAGAACTATTTTGCAGCGAGATGTCTGCTGTCAGTTTAAAGATCCGCATACTGGAAAAATCTGTGGTAGTACATTCGGGCTTGAGATTGACCATAAGCAGCCGCGATGGGCTGAGGGGTCGAACTCCGATTTAAATCTTCAAGCACTTTGTAAGGCGCACAATAATTATAAATATCGACGGGGGCTGAATTTGCGGCTGCTTTGAGTGAGCTATATTGGGAATGGTTCCTATGACTTTGATTTAACGCAGTCCAGAACCGATGCGGTAATTGAGTTGTATGGGCTAGCCGGAATCAGTATTGGGTGGATGGGACCCAACCCAATTCAATTCAACTTGATTTGATTTTTATTGGTTTAGACCCGGCTTATGGCAGCCCCGGCATTAACGCAAGTCACCAAATTGCCCTTATAAAACGCATATCGAAGATGCTGCTTTTGTTGAATCCAAAAAGCATCTAAGATATTGAGTTATCATGTCTTTTGTACATTTACACACTCATTCAGAATACTCTCTTTTAGAAGCCGCATGCCGAGTTAAAGCGATTGCGAAAAAAGCAGCTGCGATGAATATGCCAGCGGTGGCGCTCACGGATAATGGCAATATGTTCGGGGCGGTGGAATTTTATTTTGCCTGTAAGGACAACAACGTCAAACCGCTCTTGGGATTGGATGCTTATCTGGCTCCCGGATCTCGGCATGAAAAGAAACAGGACCGGGATCAGGTGCAAACAGGTCCGCGACGGTTGGTGTTTTTGGCGCAAAATACGGACGGATACAAAAATCTCTGTAAGCTTTCTACGATTGGTTATCAAGAGGGCTTCTATTGGAAACCGCGTATCGATTACGAAGTTATTAAAGAATATAACGAAAATCTGATCTGCTTGACGGGTGGTTTGCGGGGAGAGGTCGCGGAGGCCTTTCTGCGTGAGGGACCAGATGTAGCTTTGGCGAAGATCCGGCAGTTAAAGGAAATTTTCGGAGATCGTCTGTATTTAGAAATGTGTCGTCCGGGAGTTCAGGATTGGGACCGGATCAATCCGTTCTTGCTGGAGGCTTCGCGCATTACGGGAGCCTCGGTTGTTGCCAGCAATGATGTTCACTATATGACTCAGGATGATCAATTGGCGCAAGAGGTTCTGATTTGCATCGGGACCAATAAAACGCTGAGTGATGAATCGCGTTTTCGTTTGGGAACATCCGAGTTCTATTTAAAGTCTCCGCAGCAAATGCAGGAGCTGTTTGCAGATATTCCGGAGGCTTTGAGCAACACGCTGGAAGTGGCTGAGCGCTGTGATGTGAAGTTTAAGTTGAAAGATGAGCAGGGCAAGCCGGTGTATCATCTGCCCACTTTTCCAACCGAAGATGGGGTCACTCTTAAAGAAGAGATTGCACGTAAATCAAAAGTCGGATTGAAGGAGCGTTTTGCTGAGGCGGAGGCGCGAGGCGAAGCGGTTCCGGCGGACAAATATCCGGAGTACGATGCTCGTCTGGAGTATGAGCTGGGTATTATTGATCGCATGGGTTTTAACGGTTACTTCCTGATCGTCCAGGATTTCATTAATTGGGCCAAGTCGAATGATATTCCGGTCGGACCTGGCCGGGGTTCGGGTGCGGGGTCTTTAGTTGCTTATTGTTTACGTATTACGGATCTGGATCCGTTGCCGAATTATCTGTTATTCGAACGTTTCTTGAATCCGGAACGTATTTCGATGCCGGACTTTGATATCGACTTCTGTCAGGATCGCCGTCAGGAAGTCATTCATTATGTCACGCAGAAGTACGGGCAGGAATCGGTTTCTCAGATTATCACTTACGGAAAATTACAGGCGCGTGCGGCGATCAAGGATGTGGGTCGTGTTTTGGGGATGACCTTTCCTGAGGTGGATGCTGTGACCAAATTGATCCCGGAAAAGTTAGGGATCAACTTGAAAGAGGCTCTCGAGATGGAGCCGCGGATCAATGAAATGATGGAGATGAATCCGACGGTGGCTACTTTGATGGATCTCGCTCAACGTGTTGAGGGAATGGTTCGTCATGCGGGCATTCACGCGGCGGGTGTGATTATCGCGGATGGACAGTTGGTGCGCCATGCTCCTTTGTATAAGGGAGCGGATGGAGAGCAGGTTGTTCAATATGATATGAAGCATGCGGAGAAGATCGGCCTGATCAAGTTTGACTTTTTGGGATTGAAAACCCTGACTCATATCAATCATGCTCTGAAGTTGATCAAGAAGAATCGCAACAAGGAGATCACGACTTCGCAGATTCCAATGACGGATGCTTTGACTTTTGAAATGATGTCACGTGGTGATACAGCGGGGGTGTTTCAGTTCGAGGGTGAGGGTATCACAGATGCCACTCGTAAAATTCGTCCGTCCAGTTTTGCTGATATCACGGCGATCACGTCTTTGTACCGTCCGGGTCCAATGGCGAATATTCCTGACTTTACAGATCGGAAGCATGGCAAGGCTCCTGTTGAGTATCTTTTAGAGGATACGCGTGAAGTCTTGTCTGAGACTTACGGAATCATGGTTTACCAAGAGCAGGTGATGGGGATTGCTTCGCGGATTGCCGGTTACTCGCTGGGTGAAGCGGACATGCTCCGTCGGGCGATGGGTAAAAAAATCAAAGAGGAGATGGATCGTCACCGCGAGCGCTTCATGTCGGGAGCAATTGAGCGAGGACATGACAAGCAAAAGTCTTCGGATTTGTTTGATCTCATGTATAAGTTTGCGGATTACGGTTTCAATAAATCTCATGCTGCGGCTTATTCTGTTATCACAATACAAACTGCTTGGTTGAAGTGTCATTATGCTGCGGAATTTTTCGCAGCTTTGTTGAGTACGGAGTTGTCAGATACGGACAAGATCGTCAAGTACTCCAAGGACGCGACCAAGCGCGGATTGATTGTAAAGTCTCCGCATGTGAATTTTTCTGATTATTTATTCGATGTGCATGGGGATGAAATTTATTTCGGTCTGGGGGCAATCAAAGGTGTTGGTCAAAGCGCGGTTGAAGCCATTATTGAAGCACGTGAAAGTCTGCCAGAAAAAAAGTTCTCTTCACTTGATGAGTTTTTCAACAGCATTGATTTGCGGCGCGTGAATAAAAAAGTCATCGAGTGTTTGATCAAGGCGGGAGCCTTTGAGGGGTTGGGTGCTCATAGAGCTCAACTGATGTCTGGCTATCAAAAGTATTTGGATCGTGCTCAGGGTATGCAGAAAGATAAAGAGTTAGGTCAAGCCTCTCTTTTTGATTTAGGACCTACGACAGAGCTGATTGTGCGTTTGGAAGAGTGTAAGACTTGGACACGTACGGCCTCATTGGCGTATGAAAAAGAAGTATTGGGTTTTTATCTCAGTGATCATCCGCTGAAGGGTTTTGATACTCTGTCGGAGTTGTGGACGACGTGCAAGGTTGTGGACTTGCCAGCTCAAATGCCGCCGGAGGGAAGTCCCGAGGCGGAAGCTTTGAAGGCGGCCAAAAAGGATTGGAAAAATCGGGATGCTGGGAAAAAGCGAGTGATTGTTTCTGGTTTGATTACAGAGCTGCGTGAGTTGATCACGAAAAAGGGAACTCGCATGGCCTTTGGAAAATTGGAAGATCTGACCGGCAGCTGCGAGTTGGTGATTTTCCCGGATGCCTTTGCTCGATTTGAGGCACAGTTGCGAGATGAAAGACCGGTGTTGATTGGTGGAGGTCTCGAAGTGGAAGAGGGCCAAGCCAAAATCATGGTGGATAATGTGGCGCCTTTAGAGGATATCTTAAAAAAGACCAAGCGGATGGTTTTGCATCTGGATAAAATCAACCCTGGAGAATATCCTCGATTGCATTCCCTGATGAATGAATATCCGGGATCGACCTCAGTGAGTTTTGAAATTGAAGTGGCGGAAGTGCAGAGAAGAGTGTTACTGGAAGCCGCAGAGATGTCAGGTATTAGTATTAACAATGAATTCTTTGAAGGAGTTCATGCTCTGTTTGGAAGAACTGATTTTATTGAACTAAGGAGTTAGGTATGACCCTGTTTGAAAAGATTGTCATGATGACAGTGATGGGTGTTTTTGCTTTCTCGGCAGGAGCCCAGCAGGTGGAGTTACTGGAGAGAAGCTATTCGGGTTTGTCGAAGGAAGTGACTCCTCAGGCTGCGAAGAAAGACATTCAAGATCAAGCGGCGCAAAAGGTGTCGGAGGATATCATCAAGGAATTGATCGGAGAGGAGCGCTTTCTAAAAAATAAATCTTTGATTCAGGCGAGAATCATCAAGAATTCAGAGAGATACATTCCTTTCTTAAAGGCATCTCCAATGACTCGCGAGGGTGAAGAGTTTAAGATGGCTGTGAATATGAAAGTGTCTTTGAGAGACTTAAAGCAACTGCTGCAAACCAGTGCGCTTTTGAATGATAACGAGTCTGTACCGGTGGTTTTGCCTATGATTAGCTGGGTGGATCGCGTGGAGGGACGTAGTTATCGCTGGTGGTCGCCATTGGAAAAAGGCACTCAGGGCTTTTTGTCCAAGGAGGGGCGACTGTTAGAGGAGTCTTTGCGAACGTCTTTTCAGAAGCAGAATTTTTATGTGATTGCTCCGGCGGAATCGGGTTTAGGTCATGCTGTGCCCTCTGATTTTCAGGCGGAAAGAGTCAGTGGAGAAGACAGTCAGTTTTTCGCTCAGTATTTTAATGCACCTTTGTTGATTGATGGTCAGGTGGTGATCAATAGGGGGGAGAGAGGCTCTTACCGGATTGAGCTGAGAATGGCGGCTTTGCAGGTGAGCAATGGAAGGGCTATTGCCGATGTCTCGCGCCGTTACGATACGGAGCAAGGGGCTTTTGAAGCCGTGGTGGATAAAAAACTGCGGGAAGTGGTGGAGACCGCAGCTAATGACTTAGCCTCTCAGGTTTTAGAGGCTTGGCAGCGTGGATCCTTGGGGACGTCTGTGATTCGGGTGACGATCCAGGGGCGTACACCGTTTCCATTATTGGAGAGTTTGAAGGAAAAAATCAGAGCTCAGGTCACACAGGTGAAGAGCATTCGCGAGCGCCTGGTGAGTTCAGAGGCAATGAGTTTTGAAGTGGACGCGGCGATTTCGCCAGCGGAGCTTTTAGGAAAGTTGGAAGCTTTAGACCTGGGTGGAAGAAAGTTATCAAAAGTTTCTGAGAACAATGCAGAGCTTGTGTTAACATGGGCTCAGTAAAGCACAGCAGGGAGAGCGAGCTTATGAAGGCTTTTTTAGTGAGTTTGATAATCTTGATGGGAGTGGGATGTACAACATGGGATCGCTCTCAGCCCACGGTTAAAAAAGAAATCAAAGATGTGAGTTATGAAGCGCGCAAGGAGGACTCTTCCCCGCGCAAGCGTCTGATGGTCTTGCCTTTTTTGGATAATGAGGAGAAGCATCCTCCCGAGTTTAAAGAGCGTGCCCGTCAGGCCTTTATTGTGGATTTAAATCGCAGTGGTGAAGTGATCGCTCTCGACAGTCGTGAGCTCAATCTGGATCTTAATAAAATGCGAGAAGGCGGGCAGTACAAGCTTGCGGAAATTGCCAAGGCAGCCCAGACTCTCGGCGTGAGTGCTGTTTTAGAGGGACGTATCCAAGATATTCGTATCAAGCGGAAAGCAGATAATGTCGGTGTTGTTCGCCATCTTACGACAGCTTTTGAGGTGGTTGCTCAGGTTCGAGTGGTTACGGGGCGGGCTGGAAAAGAAGTTTTTAACACGGTTAAAACCGTCACCGTGGAAGAGCAGGGTGTGCGGGTGGCTGAAAGAGTGGAGGCGGATAAGTTCTTAGCAAACAATCCTGAGATGATAGAGGTCATTGTTAAAGATGCTTTTTTAGATTTCACTCCTCAGGTTCTGGCATCTTTAGGCAAGGTTTCATGGGAGGGGCGCATTGCTGCGATCAACGGGGATCGCATTTATTTAAACGTGGGTCGTATCTCTGGTTTACAGGTGGGAGATCTGTTGAAGGTGACTGAGGATGGAGACGATGTCTACGATCCAGAAAGTGGTACTCATATTGGCCGGGTGCCAGGACGTTTAAAAGGAACTCTCGAAGTTATCAGTTATTTTGGTAATGACGGGGCTATCGCTGTGATTCATTCTGGGGCAGGTTTCAAAGAAAACGACAGAGTTGAGCTTTATTAGAATCCTACATGAGGCGTTGTTGAGATCTTTTGATTAACTCTCTGCAATCCATCAGACCTTGTTTGCATTTTAACAGGGTCAATCTATAATTTAGAGTGTGGACTCTCTATTTAACAAACTTTTTTTGACCGTATTTTTACTTAGTACTCCTGGTTTCGCCAAAACTTGGGATGTTCCTGTTCTTTATTGGAGCATGAAAATCGAAGGCCAAGTGGCCATGCGCAGAGGTTTTGAGGAAGAGATTCAGCGCTTCAACAAAAAAGGGCCCGATAAAATCAATCTGCTTCCGCAAGTGGCAGGGGAAGGGCGCAAGGGTATCATCACTCAGATCGCTCAGATGGCCGAGTCGTTGAAGAAGAGACCGGATGCAGTGGTGATTCAGCCTACTGATAATTCCGCCTTGGCTCAGGGCTTGGCGACAGCACAGAAGTTGAAGATTCCAGTTTTTGCCTATGATCAATATATAGTGGACGGTGAGTTGGCTTCGCTGGTGGCGAGTGATAACTACCAAGCGGGTGTTTATAATGGTGATTATATAGACCGTCTTTTTGCCAAAGATAAAGAACTTAAAGTTGTGGTTTTTGAATATCCTAAGGTCTCTTCCACTATTGATCGTGTGGATGGTTTTTTCGATTCTTTGCGTGAGCGAGGTCGGCATTTTAAAGTCCTGCGCCGATATCAGGCCATTGATCCTCAGTCCGGAGAGGCGGCGGCTCAGATGTTCTTGCGAGATTTTCCGGAGAAAGACAGTGTGGACTTGATTCTGACAGTGAATGATGGCGGCGGTCTGTCGATTGTGAAAGCTCTTTGGGATAAAAAGAGAAGTGAAATTCGCCATGCCACTTTTGATGGAGACCCCCTGTCCATTGAGAATATAAAGAATAAAAGAATCACAGTGATTGACTCTGCTCAGTACTGTGCGGAAGTGGGACGGCAGAGTGCACGAGCGCTGATTGCTTATTTTACGAAAAGAAAATTTCCGATGCGTCAGTTGATCTCCACGTATCCGGTTACGGAACAGAACTGGAAAGAATATCCGGGATGGTTAGGACGACCT
>JBCECD010000003.1:20778-22073 GCA_039206745.1 Bdellovibrio sp.
TCGCGATAACTTTTTAGGTTCTGCCGCTCTTAAAAAGAATGCCGTGGTTGTTGCAAGCGGTGGAAAAAATATTTTGCGTGTAAAAATCGGTGTGGCGCCTCTTTGTCCTTATCTTTGTGAAAATGGTCCTGGAGCGTGGACTGGGTATATCTACGATATTTTAAAAACGGCGGCTCGCGAAAAAGGCTTCTTGCTTGAAATTGAAAACATTCCCAATACACGGTTGTTGGATGCTCTGAAGAGTCATCGTGTGAACTATATTATTGTTCCGGCCTCCGTGGTGCGCTTTGAGTCGGATATTCGAGTGGTAGGACCGAAGCTGGGTGTGAGTTATACCGGTGCGATTCTGGGAGCCAAGAATGAAGACAATCTGATTGATGATGAATACATCAAAAATAAAAGAGTGATCTTTGCCGATTGGGGTGGGGAGCCACGAAGTTATTTTGAATATGAAGAGATGACAGCCAAAGCCATTCGTTTAACGGGTTCCGATGTTTCAGAGCGTATGATCAAGATGATTGGTGAAGGTCGCGGGGATCTGGCTCTTGGCGATTACAATGTTCTTCGCTACTCTCTGACTACGAAAGAGCTTTCCTCTTTGCGTTTATTGGCGACATCATTGACGGGTTTTAATTCCCTGGTGCTGGTTTCGCATCCGAAGGAGCCTGAGTTTGGTGCAGTTCCTTTGATCTTGCAGGAGTGGTTTGCTCGCAATCGAAAAAATGGGAAGTTAAAAGCCATTCTGGATCGCTATAATGTCCCGGACTGGGCTCTCTTTCTGCGTCCCGAACAGTAAAAAAAGGGGAGAGAGTCTCCCCCTTCATGATCTCGGATCTTAACGGTATTGCCTATAGTGCCGTTTTTAGATATTTCTTCTCGAAGGATTTACTTCGGTTTCCTGAAGCTCCTGGCTCTGTTGTCTTTCCCGGAAGTCAAATCCGGATCCTTTTCTGTTAAGGCGCATTTTTGCCTGCTTGGTTAGAGTCTTTGCCTCTTTTGTAGAGTTGGCAGATGCTTGCATCTTCGATGAAGCGCGTGAAGATGCTTTTTTGGCGACAGCATTTTTCTTGGCACTGTTACTGCTGGTTGTCGCTCTTTTTGTTTTTGAACTGACAGCCGCGGAGCGAACTTTTTTATGGGTGCTGATTGTATCCGCCTTGGCGCTTTTAAGTTGATTGCGATAGTTGCCGAGGCTTTTATTTAAATGTTCCATACGATAATTTATCAGTCTGCGACCTTCTAGTTTGGTGCCGGCTTCCTCGGTTCGAGAAGGTTTCCTTTGGGCTTTCATTTTG
>JBCECD010000003.1:22083-24771 GCA_039206745.1 Bdellovibrio sp.
CGAGTTGAGACGTGCCGGAGTAAAGTTCTTAAGGGATTTGGCGGAACTGTCTTTAACGAGCTGATACTCAGCCTTGGAAAAATTTTTGCTTGAAAGTGATGTTTGGCTTCTCATGATGTTCTCCTTTTTCAAATGAACTTGGGGTTCGGTTTCATTCTAAACAACCGAAACAAAAATCGCACGATTTGGACTCAGTTTTACTAAGGTGTTGTTAGAAATCACAGGAGAAGACTTTCTGCTCCTCGACAAAGAGATATAAATATTGCGTGTTTGTTAAGAAGGAGGGGGGATTTTGAGAAAGTCATGAAGACAGTGGCCAATTTTTTTAATAATGGAAAAATCTTTCCGCAAGCGAGCCATCTGCACTCCGCCTTGGAGGCTGCTGAGGATGAAATCCGCAGTGGCTGAGATAGGAAGATCGCGACGAAACTCGCCATTGCGGATTCCGTCCTGGAGCATTTTTTGCAGCCAGGCTTTTTGATTTTCATGAAAGGATAAAAGTTTTTTTTGCAAAGAGGGGGGGAGAGTGTTGAAATCGGAACAGAGAACCCCCTGCGGGCAGATTTTATTTTTGTCC
Source organism: Bdellovibrio sp. (assembly GCA_039206745.1). Taxonomy (GTDB): domain Bacteria; phylum Bdellovibrionota; class Bdellovibrionia; order Bdellovibrionales; family Bdellovibrionaceae; genus Bdellovibrio. The sequence continues at coordinate 22,661 of JBCECD010000003.1, forward strand.
TGAGAGAACTCCAGGAAGATCTCAATAAAGCTATTGAGCTTCTTTGGTCCAGAGGAGGATTTAAGTCCCTCTGCCCACGTCTCGAAGTCCTGCTGGTAAGAGGAAATCAGAGCCAATCCGAGCTCCTCTTTTGAGGCGAAATAGTAATGAAGACTCGCTTTTTTTATGTGGAGTCTGTCGGCGATGGTCTGGAAGCTAAAACCATTGTAGCCCAGGGTTTGCAAATAGGATTGTCCTAGTGCCAGAGCTCGGCTTTTCGTGTCCACAGGTTTACTCCTTGCAAATCATTTTTACTTGATCTATTATCTACCTATCGGTAGGTAGACTGTCAAACTTAAACATTGAGGTGAATATGAGTGGAGTTAAAACAATGAGACCTGTGGCCATTTTAGCCGGAAGCAGAACTCCTTTTACGAAGTCTTTTACCCAGTACTCTCGAACCTCCAATCGAGAACTGATGAGCTCCACTTTGAAAAACCTGGTGGATAAGGCTCAGTTGCATGGAGAGATCTTGGGTGATGTGTCTTTAGGCGCGGTGATGAAAAATGCTTCTGACTGGAACTTGGCCCGAGAGGCTGTGTTGAGCTCGGGATTGGATCCGCATACGCCGGGTTATGATGTCCAGAGGGCCTGCGGAACAGGTCTGGAGACAGCGGCGCAAATAGCTTTGAAAATCGCCGCGGGCCAGATTGAAAGTGGTATTGCCGGGGGGACAGATACCAACAGTGATATTGCCGGTGTTTTGCCGCATGAGTTTTCGTGGATTATGATGGAGGCACAAAAAGAGCGCTCTTTGGTAAAGCGTTTGCAAAAGTTTTCTGAATTAAGACTTCAGGATATCAAACCTCGTTTCCCGAATGTTCAGGAACCGCGCACGGGACTTTCGATGGGTGATCACTGTGAGCTCATGGTGAAGGAGTGGCTCATCTCGCGGGAGGCTCAGGATGAATTGGCTTTGCAAAGTCATTTGAATGCGGCTCAGGCATATAAAGAGGGCTTTCATCAGGATCTGTTGTTTTCATTTAAAGGTTTAACGCAGGATACGTTTGTTCGCGGTGATACCAGTCGAGAAAAGTTAGCAAAATTGAAACCGGCTTTCGACTTTTCAGGGACGGGCACTCTGACTGCGGGAAACAGCACTCCTTTAACAGATGGCGCTTCGGCGGTTCTGTTGGGAAGTGAAGAGTTTGCCCGTAAGAAAAATCTGCCTGTATTGGCCTATTTTAAAGACGCAGAGTATGCAGCTGTGGATTATGTGCATGGAGAAGGTCTTTTGATGGCTCCAACCTATGCCGTGGCTCGTCTCTTGAAGAGAAATAATCTGACCTTGCAGGACTTTGATTTCTACGAAATTCATGAAGCCTTTGCCGGGCAGGTGTTGTGCACTTTGAAAGCGTGGGAGTCTGATGACTATTGTCGCCAGCGTCTGGGAGAGAGTAAAGCTCTGGGTTCTATTGATCGTTCTAAGATGAATATCAAAGGCGGAAGTTTAGCATTGGGACATCCTTTTGCAGCGACGGGAGGCCGAATTTTAGCGTCGTTGGCGAAAATGATTTCACAAAAGGGATCTGGCCGTGGATTGATCTCGATATGCACCGCCGGTGGAATGGGTGTGGCGGCGATCATCGAGGCGAAGCCCTAACCCTTCGTTTCTTGACAGAGGGCCTGTGAAGTGTTTTTTATAATTTATGGAAAACCCTACTCAGTGTCCTCAATGTCATTCGGAAAATATTTACTCAGACGGAAATCTATGGATCTGTCCGGAATGCTCCCATGAATGGAGCGCATTGGCTTCTTCTGGAAAAGTAGAAGAGATCGAACCTGATTCCACCATCCGCGATGCCAATGGAAATGCTCTTGCTGATGGAGATGCTGTGACGGTGATCAAGGAACTGAAAATCAAAGGATCTTCGTCTGTTGTCAAAGTAGGAACCAAGGTGAAAAACATCCGCTTGGTTGAGAGTGATGATGGGCACAATATCGCCTGCAAAATTGATGGGATTGGGGCTCTGAATCTGAAGTCAGAGTTTGTGAAAAAGGCCAATTAAAATAAGCATAAACTGGTCCCTTTAATTGTGGGTGCTTTTCGTTGTCCGTTCTTCGGAATAAGA
>JBCECD010000004.1:0-10943 GCA_039206745.1 Bdellovibrio sp.
GCCATGCACCTGATGAAAAATTTCCGGTGAGAGCAACTCTTCGAGGGCTCGATTCTTGGTTTGTACAGTCAGGGTTTTTTCCGGATGAATGATATCTTCCAGTGGACATTGCAAAACGGTGCTGAGTTTTTTCACAGCATCAATATGTACACGAGTCACATGACCGTTCACCCATCGCTGAATGGTTTTGGTGTTGACCTCCATATGAGAGGCCAGCTCCGCACGAGTGATTTTACGTTGAAGAACATAGTTTCTCAGAGACTGAGAATTGATCTGACAGTAAGTTCCGGTCATATAGAGTTGATTCTAGTTCACAGACCTTACAAAACCGACAAGATATCTTGATAAGTCTCAAGACGAGACAACTTTCCCGGCAAAGAGGGACATGGTGGACATCATAAGATTCGTTGAAGAATTGGGAAAAGTGTTAAAGCTTCGTGGAGTGAGGACCGAAATCCTACACCATCCAGGTGGATAAGCATTTAAACATTTCTCAAAAAAGGACGTTAATTATGAAGAGATGGAGTTTAAACCTTAAGATCTCGGTTGTGATCGCGGTGTTGATGGTCGGGAGTTTGATCATTGCGGGTATGGGTTTGTATCAGATGAACCAAATCAATAACTCGTTGGTTGAGATAACAGATGTCAGAGTTAAAAAACTCAACGAATCCCAGAAACTTAAAGACTTCTTTAATGTGCAAATCATCAATGAGCGGAATTATATGCTCAACACCAGCCAGGAACGGAGACGTTCCACCGAAGAGATGGTTGTAAAGCGCGATGAAGAAATGCGAAATCTCATTATACAAAAAAGATTGGGCGCGGACCCAGCAACTGAGGCGACCCTGGTTGAATATTTAAAAACTTATGAGGCCTGGTATGAGACTCACCAGCAAATGGTCCACTTGATGGAGAAGGGTGAGGAAAAGACGGCTGTCGAGCTGATTTTATCCAAGGGTCGTGAAATGCGTCTGGCGGGAGAAGCTCTTTCTGAAAAGATGGTCGCCTATGACTTGGAGTTGATGTTAAAAAAGCGCGCTGAAGCCGAGCACACTTTTAATCAGGCGCGAGTGATGACAATTGTTATCAGTGTGATCTCTTTGATTTTAGGTGGGAGTTTGGCCTTTCTGATTTTACGTGCGGCCAGTGTATCCATTCACCAGGTGATAACAAACTTAACAGACAACTCGCAGCAGGTGACTCAGGCAGCTCAGCAGATTGCTTCGGCATCGGAGCAATTATCTGGAGCTTCGACGGAGCAGGCCTCTTCTTTGGAAGAGACGGTGGCGACATTGGAAGAGCTGACTTCGATGGTGAGGCAGAATACCCACAACGCGGAAGAGGCGGCTCGTCTGTCGAGCTTGACTTGCGAAGTGGCTTCGCAAGGTGAAAAAGAAATTCGTGGCTTGATGGGGTCCATGGATCATATTTCCGGTGATTCCAAGAAAATTGCGGAGATCACGGGAGTGGTGGATGATATCGCCTTTCAAACGAACTTGTTGGCTCTGAATGCCGCAGTGGAAGCGGCGCGAGCGGGTGAGCAGGGTAAAGGTTTCGCAGTGGTCGCCGAGGCTGTTCGCAATCTCGCTCAGCGAAGTGCGACGGCGGCTAAAGATATTGCCGAACTGATCCACGGCAGTGTGGCCAAGATCGATGTGGGAAGCAAACAGGCCGCGAAGAGCGGAAAGGTTTTAGAGGAGATCTTGAGTTCAATTAAAAAAGTCTCGGATCTTAATGCGGAAATTGCCGCCGCCAGCGGTGAGCAGTCCAATGGCATTGAGCAAATCGGGAAAGCGATGAATCAATTGGATCAGGTGACACAAGTGAATGCGGCGACTTCAGAGGAAGCCGCGGCTTCAGCTCAAGAGCTTTCGGGACAGGCACAGCGTCTGAATGGGGCCGTCGGAGTCTTAAGGCAGACTATCGACGGGGCTAATTCGAAAGCTTCCGCTGAGAGCGTCACAGAATTCTCTCCGGTTTCGAGCCCGGTCTTAGTTAAGAATTTACAAAGAGCTGCTTAGAAAAAACAAAAGCGGCCCCGGATCACGGAGCCGCTTTTTCTGCTTTAATAATTTTATATACAGATTAACGAATTTCTTTTTTTAATTGATCCACGACTTTTTGCAGATTCAAAGCTTCGTTATAAACTTGATTGATGGTCTCTGCATTATCAGTGCTCTCAGCCATATTCACATAGCTGTCTGCCAAAAAGCTCAATTGTCCCAATTGATATTTTTGCAAGCTGCCTTCATTGCGGTCCTGGCTGGCCAACTCAATCAGAGCATCAACGTCCTCACGGACTTGTTTGATTTGCAGGATCTGAGAAGCGGCAATGCGCCCGAACTCAGCGTCGGTCTGCACACTGTAAGACTTTTGCTCTTGACGATCTGCCATGGCGGCTTGGATTTTTCCTTCCGTGTTTTCGCGCATGATATCTTCGTCAGACATAGCGAAAGCCTGAACCGATGTCAGAATTAAAAGCAGGGTCAGATTTTTTTTCAGATAGTTACTCATTTATTCTCTCCTTGGCGGAACATTCTCAATTCAGGGAACCTAGTTGCCAGATCTGTGCCGACTTTAAATACAGCTAGAACGCCTCAGGAGATTCAAAGGGTGTCCATTGATCAGACACCGCCACTTTTTGCCATTCTTAAAACTTATTTAAGTTTATAGAAAACTTAGGGGCATCGGCGGTGAAAAGGGTTATTTAATTAAAGAAATTATACGAGACGCCACGGCTTCATCTTGAAATATTAAGAGGGACAGTGAGGCCTTATTGCGCTCAATCGTCTAAATACCATTTATTTGGTGATCGGTTGTAGATCACTTATTCTCAAAATAATCAGGAGCCACGAAATCCACAGTGAAGGGATACTGATAGGATTTATAGTTACGCAGAGTCGGGCGTCCCGCTTGGCGGTAAGCCTCATCCCAGAGGTGGGCAAGGAGTAAAGAGCCGCGAGCCATTTGCGTGACGATATGGGGTTTCATTTTTTTGAAGGCTACAGCCGGGGCTTCGCGCTCGGCGGCGGTCTTCAGCTCCATGCCGTGTTCATTTTTTAAAACGGACTTCTGTTTCACCGGATCGAGTTTGAGCATCAAAGGAATTTCACTGTTAGAAATCGCAGACAGTACCCGCATTTTTTCGAGAGCTGTTGCCGGCTTCAAGAACTCAGGATTTTTTAAAGAGCGAGCTTTTTGCAAAACTAAAGACTCAAGATCGCCGTCGAATTCTCCGACCACGCGATCTTCGAAATAAGCGTGAATGCCGCCGTGTCCAGTTCCGTAGCCATCATAGTCCGCTGTCGTGTGAAAGGGCTGGGCATTATCTCCCACGAAATGTCCCATCAATCCCATATAGGTCATCATCTGATAAACAGATTTGTTATAGGGCAATTCATAGTTTTGCTCTTCTTTAAAACCTTTGGGAAAGACGGCGGCGGCCAATTCCTTCTGCAGACTACTGATTAAACGCAGAAATTGATCAGCACGCCACCATACAGAGCCGAACTCTTGAGGGATGGACTTAATGGTGGTTCCGTCGTTTTTAAACTTGTTAGGCTGTCCTGTGAAGTCGGTGATGATTTTCTTATAGTCCAAGGGGATCTCTTTGATTTTCAGAGGAATGACTTCGAGATCAATAAAGTGTGTGGCATCCCCGAGCTTACTCACCTCGGGACCTAAACTCTTCCAGTAAAAATCAGGCATATTACAGAGATGACCCATCATTTGTGGTTTGTGGCGCAGATAGTTTTTCAACTCGGATTCCTGAACTAAAAAGCTTGCGACGTGGCAGATTGCATCGTGTCCACGGCCTCCCCATGACAACGCGGAGCTTGAAAATATGCTGCTTAACATAAATAACAAAACGGTAAGACTTCTCTGCATCACTTTTGTGCCTCCTGTTATGGACTCAACTGAATGCTTTTTGGCAGGATTTAACAGTCTGATTTTACAAAAAAAATTGCAAATTAATTGAGCTTTGCTTCTATTTTTATCAACAATATGAGTCAAGACAAAAGCAGAGTTTTAAGAAAATCCCTCTCGTTACAAGTAAGTTATGTGGCGATTAAAAATAGGCGGTCAAGCAAAGTGCAGTTTAGGATGGCTTAAACATTTAGCTAACGAAGAATTTCATAATAGGAATCAACGAGGAGGTAAAGAGTATGGAATCTCAAACAATACTCAACGGTGGAGTAAATTCCCTTGGTTTTATCGGCAGCCCTAATCTTAGTGTTCCGACTGCTTCAAATGTTCCCTACGAGATCATTCATCTCAAAGAAGAGGAAATGATTTTCAAGGAGGGTGAAACACCACGAGGACTTTACTATGTTCAATCCGGCTGTGTTAAAGTTGTGGTCAACCGATCTCATGCCCGCGGCAGAACAACAACCAACGAATATGTCACCAAGCTGGTGAGTCCCGGTGAATACTTCGGCTACAAAGCCTTGGTAAAAGGCGCTCAAGTGCAAAGCCACGCCAAAGCGGTGAAGTCGACAGTGGTGTGGTTGTATCCTCGAGAGTTGATCCAAGTGGCCATGACTCAAGCCAGTCCGTTGGTGAAACTGCTCTTGAATCAAGCTGTGAGTGATTTGGAATCTTTTGAAACAATCAGCCAATTGCATTACCTGGCTTCTGTTCAAGAGAGAATTGCTTATCAGTTGATCTTGTTAGCTGATAAATTCGGTGTGCAAACCCCTCAAGGCGTATCCTTGAATCTGAAGCTGACTCGAAATGAGTTCGCGCAATTGGCCAGCACGATCAATGAATCCCTTTCCCGTCATCTGACCGAGTTTAAAAATGAAGGTCTGATCGACTTGAATGGAAAAGAAATCGTGATTAAAAATCGTGAAGGCCTGATGAGAAGATCTGGAAACTTCTAGTTCGCACTCCGTAGATTTTAAGAAGCCTACTTGAAAAACAGATGAGAACTTTTCCGTTCTTATCTGTTTTTTTATATTTAGAGCGCATAACAAAATAATCGGAGCCTTCGTTGCTGGGTCAGTCGTCTTGTGTGGTGTTTAAGAGGGACACCTTCGCTTCTTTCTTCTGCGCACCCCGGCTGCAATCATTTTATTACACACTCTTAGCAACGCAGGTCTCAAGGGTTGATCTGTCTTGATAGTTTTCTATAGAATGTCTGTATGATTTCACAGCTGCGTTTTTTTCTGTATCTAGGAATTCTCTTAAGTGGTGCTTTATCCTTCGCCACGCCCTCATCGGTGTTTAAATTTCCGCAAGGACAGGTGGAGTTGCTCAGTGAGGGGACTCAGCTGGGATTGTATTTTAAGCTGGCTCCTGAGTGGCATATCTATTGGAAGAATTCGGGTGATTCTGGTGCTGCTCCCAAGTGGGAGTGGAGCTTAAGTCAGGGGCAAATTCACGCCACCCATTGGCCTTTGCCAGAGAGAATTGTCGTCGCCGGTCTCACCAACTTTGGCTATGCCGATGAAGCCTTGTTCTTATTTGACGTGGAAACCGCTGAGCCCAATCAGCACCTTACTGCGCATTTGAAGATCGAATTTCTGATATGTAAAGTGGAGTGCATCCCATATTTCACTGAGCTGCAAAAGCAAGTGTTATTAACAGATCGCGCGGGCCCCCTGGCAGCTCTCATGACACGGTTTTCCTATCCATCTTCAGAAAATAGCGGATGGATGTGGCGCATGGAAAAACAAACTGCCACAACTTTGCAAACGGTGCTGATTCCGCCTTCCTCTCTTAAAGATCAAATCAGATATATCGAAATTTTTCCTGAAGATGGTGAGAGTTTTCAAAGCACCGTACCCACTTTGGAAATCGGAGCGCAGGGGTATTTGATCACACATAGACTGCAGGATTCTGTGCAGAAGGATCTGACGGGCTCACACTTTTGGGTGGTGTGGGAGGATCATCAGGGGCGGAAAGCAGGGCAGGAGTTGATCTTGCAAAAAGTAGTTCCTGCATCCTTGGCTCTGATCTTATTTTGGGCTTTTTTAGGCGGATTGATTTTAAATGTCATGCCCTGTGTATTCCCTGTTCTTTCGATTAAAATACTGAGTTTTTTGGGGCCGGAAAAACAGGCTTCGGCCTTAAGGCGTTCAGGCTTGTTTTATACAGCTGGTGTTGTGCTCTCCTTCTGTTCCTTAGGTGGGCTGCTTCTGCTATTGCGAGCGGGTGGCGAGCAAATTGGCTGGGGATTTCAGTTGCAATCTCCGCTGGTGACGGCGGGAATTTCTCTGCTCTTTTTCTGGTTGGGGTTGAATTTTCTTGGTCTTTTTGAAATCGGTCAGTCGTTCAGTTATGTGGGTGCTCGCAAGACCTCTTCTTCTGATGCGGGATCTTTTTTTACCGGAGTATTGGCGGTGATTGTGGCCACTCCTTGCACGGCGCCTTTTATGGGAGCGGCGCTGGGAGCCTCTTTGACCTTGCCACCGGCTCATACTTTGTTGATTTTCGCCGGATTGGGATTTGGCATGGCTGTGCCGTTTTTGATTCTGGCTTACGTTCCTTATACTCTGCGATTTTTACCCAAGCCGGGAATGTGGATGCAGAAGCTCAAGGAGTTTTTAGCCTTCCCTCTGTTTGCGACAGTTCTGTGGTTGTTGTGGGTGTTGGCTCAGCAGCGGGATGTGACGGCTCTGCTGTTTGTTCTCGCGTTGTTTTTATCGGTGGGATTATGGATCTGGAGTGTGAACAATCTGCGCAGTGAGAGGGGGAAACAGTTCTCTCTGCTGGGGGGATTTTTATTGTCTTTTGCCCTGCTGATATTTTTGCCGGAAGCTTCGTCAACCTCTTCGGTGAAGGAGGCGACATCTGCATGGCAGGGTTACACTCCGGAAAAAATCCAGTCACATCTGGCTGCGGGAGAGTCTGTCTTTGTCGATTTCACAGCGGCTTGGTGTATCACTTGCCAAGTGAATAAAAAGTGGGTGTTAAACACTCCTGAAATCCTGACGGCTTTTCAGAAAAAAAATATACAGCTCTATCGGGCGGACTGGACGGATAAAAATCCCATGATCACAGAGGAGCTGGCCAAGCTGGGGCGGAACTCCTTACCTGTCTATGTTTTTTATCGGAAAGGCCGGTCAACACCGGAATTTCTTCCGGAAATTTTAACAAAAGGTATGATCATTGATTTACTTAACAAGGAGGAAAAACCATGAAAAAGATTTTACTCACCATCGTCGGTGTTCTGTTGGCGAGTGTGGCGGGAGCCGATGCTAAAATCGGCAGTGCCGCGCCTGAGTTCTCGGTTCAAGATGCCCAAGGAAAGACTCACAAACTTTCTGACTACAAAGGGAAGTATGTGATTCTGGAGTGGTATAACAAAGACTGCCCTTATGTGCGCAAGCACTATGACAGCAAGAACATGCAAAAGTTGCAGACTGATATGACAGCAAAGGGTTACGCCTGGTTGTCCGTGATTTCTTCTGCGCCCGGAAAACAAGGACATCAAAATGCGGCTGATACCTTGAAAAATGCCGAGAAGGAAGGCAGCAAAGCCTCAGCCATCCTGCGAGATGAAGATGGAAAGCTGGGCAAAGCTTATGGAGCTAAAACCACTCCACATATCTATCTGATCAATCCAGAGGGCACGTTGTTATACAATGGGGCGATTGATAGCAATGACTCTGCCGATCCTAAGACCATTGCCAAGGCTGAAAATTATTTAGTTCGAGCGGTTGCCAGTGCGGAAAAAGGGGAGAAAATCGCCAAAGCCACCAGCAAACCTTACGGTTGCAGTGTGAAATACTAACCTGCCTCTCGGAAATCACTTGCCCTGGCTTCCGTCCCCCTTTAATCATGGCGGGATGGAAGCCATCGGATATTTAGAGTCCTGTTTTAAAGATAAATTCGGAACCCCTCGTCAGCCGGGCTTGGTGAAAAAAGCCTGGGCTCGTTTGAAGCTGCGCCCGGATTTACAACCGGAAGAAGCTTTACAGGGTTTAGAGGGCTTCAGTCATGTCTGGTTGATCTGGGTTTTTCATCAAAACAAATCCGCTCGTTATCATGCAAAAGTTCATCCTCCGCGTTTGGAAGGAAAGACCATGGGTGTGTTTGCGACTCGCAGTCCGCATCGTCCTAATCCTCTCGGTTTGTCTTTGGTGGAGCTGATTAAGGTTGAAAAAGATGGAATTGTGGTGGCGGGAGCTGACTTGGTCGACGGCACGCCGATTTTGGATATCAAACCTTATTTGCCTTTTGTGGAAGCTTTGCCGGAGGCTCGACATGGCTGGCCTGCTGAAGTTGACCAGGAACCCATTCAAGTTGAATTCAATGCCAAGTCTCTGGACGCCTTAAGCGCTTGGCAGCAACAAAATCCCGATGGCGTTTTGCGGGAAGTCATTGAGGAGACTTTAAAATTGGATCCCCGTCCTGTGGTTTATCGGGGTTATGAGCAGGGAGACTCGCCTTATCGCAATCAGCACGCCGTACGGCTCTATGATGTGGATGTGCATTTTAAGTTCGAAAGCGCCACTCTGGTGCGAGTTGTGAATATTCTTTTTATGCATAATTAGTTGCAGTTGCCTTTTTTGTAGGCGCTTTGCTAGATTCCGACCATCCATAGAAATGGGGAGGAGTTATGGCCGATACACTACGCAAGGTTCCAACCTTGAGTTTAGCGCATTACACGCAGGGTTCTCAGACTGATCGCACTCGTTTTGTCGACAATCTTTTCATGGGATTGAAAGAGTATGGTTTCATTATTCTAAAAGATCACACTGTAAAGCCGCAGACATTGCACAAAGCCTATGAACTTTTACAAGAGTTGTACACTCTTCCCACAGAAGTGAAGAAAAACTATGTCTCTCCTCAAGCCGGATTCCAAAGAGGCTATACTCCTTTTGGTCAGGAGCACGCTAAAGACTCTCCCGTGATGGATCTTAAAGAGTTCTGGCATGTGGGGCGAGAGCTGGCAGCGGGACATGAGTTGAAAAACGTTTATCCTGAAAACGTCTGGCCTCTGGAAGTTTCTGAATTTAAAAATCATTTTCTTTCTTTGTTCCAATCCTTGGAAGACGCCGGCAAGGTGATGTTGGAAGCATTAACTTTGCCGTTGGATGTGGATAAGGAATATTTTGCGCGTATGACTCAGGATGGGAATTCTATTTTGCGTCTTTTGCACTATCCTCCTATTCCTGAAGGTGTGGACCCGCGCTGTGTGCGAGCGGCGGCTCATGAGGATATCAACTTCATCACAATCTTACCGGCGGCGACAGCTTCAGGTCTGCAGTTGAAAGATCGTGACGGAACATGGTTGGATATTGAATCTGAGCCTGACACGTTAATTGTTGACGTGGGCGATATGCTGGCACGTTTAACAAATGATGTTTTGCCATCCACCACGCATCGAGTGATCAATCCGCAAGATGGTAAAAATCAAAGTCGCTATTCTATGCCATTCTTCATGCATCCTCACCCTCAAGCAATGTTGAGCTGCCTGCCTTCTTGCCGTGGAACTGGTGCTAAATATGCGGATATTACAGGTCATGACTTTCTGATGCAGAGGCTGAAAGAAATCGGACTTATGAAGTAGTTTTTTGACATAAATCCTGCTCTGTGTGCTGTGGAAATACAGCTTCAAATTATTCTGGAACGGAGTATGTTTGATGGAAACAAAGGAGGATCTTATGAATAAGGATACAGTTCAAGGCGAATGGAAGATCTTAAAAGGTAAAATCAAGCAAGCCTGGGGCAAGTTGACCGATGATCAGATTGATTCCGCTGAGGGCAATCTCGATAAATTGGAAGGTGAGATCCAAAAAACCTACGGCTTGACTCAAGACGAGGCGAAAAAGAAATACGCCGAATGGAAAAAAAAGCTTCCATAGACTTTAAAATTAATGATGGAAGGGGACGGTCTTAGGCCGGCCCCCTTCTGGGCTCTCCCTGCTGACGTAATAAAGCGATCTCTTCATCAGTGAAGACTTCAGATCGAGTCAGGAAGCGAATTCCCTCTGGAGCCTCCAAAGAAAATCCCCCTCCACGACCAGGAACGACATCAATAATTAATTGCGTATGCCGCCAGTATTCAAACTGGGACTCGCTCATATAAAAAGGAGCACCGGCGATATCTCCCAGGTAAACATCCGATGCACCAATCTTAAATTCATGGCGAGGATAACACATGGGAGAGCTGCCATCACAGCATCCGCCGGATTGATGAAAGAGCAGAGCACCGTGTTGAGCGGTCAATTTTTCAATCCATTCCTGTGCTGAAGATGTGACAAGGACACGAGCCGGTGCGGTTTTCATATTAGAAGAACCCCATAGCTTTTGGATCATAGCTGACCAGCAGGTTTTTAGTTTGTTGGTAATGATCGAGCATCATTTTGTGATTCTCACGACCGATACCGGATTGTTTGTAACCTCCAAAGGCAGCATGGGCTGGGTACATGTGATAACAGTTCGTCCAGACGCGACCGGCTTGGATACCACGACCCATGCGATAAGCCGTGCTCATATCCCGAGTCCACAGACCAGCGCCCAGGCCATAGAGAGTGTCATTGGCAATCGAAAGGGCTTCTTCTTCATTTTGGAAAGAAGTCACAGAGACGACGGGACCAAAAATCTCCTCTTGGAAGATGCGCATTTTATTTTGTCCTTCAAAAATTGTTGGCTCGATGTAGTAACCGCCCTTCAGATCTCCTGAGTGCTCTGCACGTCGACCTCCAGTGAGAACCTTCGCACCTTCTTTTTTCCCGATATCAATATAAGAAAGAATTTTTTCCATTTGATCGTTGCAAGCCTGAGCCCCGATCATGGTGCTGGTGTCGAGAGGATGTCCCATTTTCACTTTTTTCGTTCGCTCAACCGCCATGGAAATAAACTCATTGTACATGGATTTTTGAATCAGAGCCCGCGAAGGGCAGGTGCAGACCTCGCCTTGATTGAGAGCGAACAGGGTGAAGCCTTCCAAGGATTTATCGAAGAAAGCATCTTTGTCGCGCATGACATCG
>JBCECD010000004.1:10953-22957 GCA_039206745.1 Bdellovibrio sp.
ACTCGAGAGTCACAGGAATCAGATTCTCAGAGGCATATTGCATGATCAAACGCCCTGTTGTCGTCTCGCCGGTGAAGGCTATTTTCGAAATACGTTTATTCGAAGCGAGAGGTTTGCCGGCTTCCACTCCAAAACCGTTGACGATATTCAAAACTCCGGGAGGCAGAAGATCTTGAATAAGTTCCATCAAAACCAGAATGCTGACCGGAGTTTGTTCTGCAGGTTTAAGAACGACGCAGTTCCCTGCCGCCAATGCCGGTGCTAGCTTCCAGGCTGCCATCAGGATCGGGAAGTTCCAGGGAATGATTTGTCCAACGACTCCCAAGGGCTCATGGAAATGATAGGCGATGGTGTTGCCATCCACCTCTCCGATAGAACCTTCTTGCGCACGGATGCAACCGGCGAAATAGCGGAAGTGATCAATTGCTAAAGGAATATCAGCGGCCATGGTTTCGCGGATGGGTTTACCGTTGTCCCAAGTTTCCGCGACAGCGAGCATCTCTAAGTTCTGTTCCATACGATCAGCAATTTTATTCAGAATGATGGCTCTCTCTGTTGTGGAGGTTTTATTCCACTTGGTTTTGGCATTGTGAGCAGCATCGAGAGCCTTTTCAATATCTTCTGCTGTAGAGCGGGGAATCTCGCAGAAGTTTTGTCCTGTCACGGGAGTGACGTTTTGGAAGTATTGACCTTTCACTGGTGGAACCCATTCGCCGCCGATAAAGTTACCATACTTAGGCTTGAATTGGACTTTGGCTCCAGAGGTGTTGGGAGCTGCATAGATCATAAAATCTCCTTTGGTTGGTGAGGTCTAGCCAACACTTTGATAAAGCCGTCATCTCGTGTGAGATCGAGAGGCAGATCTCCAGAAAAGCATCAGATAGAGTAGTTATTCGAAAAGTTTATTGGTGATTGAAAATTGTGCAAGCGCTTTTGATCTGAACAAGAGCAGCGTCAAACTTCGCAATCCTAATCGTGTGAGATGACAAAGTCCTTTTTCCTAGATCATCCCTAGGGGGCATTAAGACAGAACTTGTCATGATTCATAAATCATTACAAAATAAAGCAAATTCAATTTTACATGCGAGGTTCATGTGCCAAGGTTACCACACGTCAAAATTATTCCAGCGGTTATAGCCTTTTTTGTAACAATCTCTTTTTATCTATTTATTATTCCGGTTCCCGATGGGGTCAAAGAAAATGCCTGGCAGCTCCTGGGTATTTTTATTGGAACTATTGTTGCCATCATCGGTAAAGCTCTGCCTATTGGTGGTGCGGCCATGATTGGCATTTTACTTGTCGGCATCACGCAAGTGACCAATCCTGGTAATCCTGGTGAGGCGATGAAGGATGCACTGAGTGGATACTCCAACACGTTGATCTGGTTGATTGGTATCGCCTTTTTTATCTCACGCGGATTTATCAAAACAGGGTTGGGGGCAAGACTTGCGTTCTACTTTGTGCGCATGATTGGTAAAAAAACTTTGGGAATCAGCTACGGATTGTCTTTTGCTGAATTGGTTCTTTCTCCAGTGATGCCTAGTAATACCGCTCGTGGAGGCGGTGTGATGTATCCGATCACACGGTCTATTGCGGAATCGATGGGCTCAAAACCAGATGAAGGCTCAAGAAAAAAATTGGGAGCGTTTTTAACTCTCGTTTCTTATCAGGTGAATATTATCACTTGTGCGATGTTCATCACGGCGACAGCGCCAAATCCTCTGGTGGTTGCGGGAATTAAAGATGTGGCAGGTATCACGGTGTCTTGGGGACAGTGGGCATGGGCTGCCTTTGTGCCGGGACTGGTTGCGCTCCTGTTAATTCCTTTAGTGATTTACAAATTTTATCCTCCAGAAGTTAAAGAGACTCCGAACGCGTCTGAGTTTGCCAAAACTAAGTTGGCAGAGATGGGACCGATTAAGTTAGAAGAGTGGTTCATGATCGGTGTTTTCTTCCTGTTGTTGGGAATCTGGTCAGGTGTGCCACAACTTCTGTCTGACAGCCCGCTGTTTAAGGTGGATGCGACGGCGGGGGCCTTTGTGGGTCTGGGTGTGCTGCTCTTCTCGGGTGTTTTGACTTGGGATGATTTACTGAAAGAAAAAGGCGCGTGGGATACAGTGACTTGGTTCTCGTCTCTGGTGATGATGGCGACCTTCCTGAATAAATTGGGTCTGGTGGCCTGGTTCTCGACGGAGATTCAAAATTCCATTTCGCATTTGGGTTTGGATTGGTTCTCGGCGGCAGCTATTTTGACTCTGATTTATGTATACGTGCACTACTTCTTCGCAAGTAATACGGCTCATATTTCCGCTCTCTTTGCATCCTTCTTCGGAGTGGGTGTGGCGTTGGGTGCTCCTCCTCTGATGTTTGGTCTGTTCTTGGGATTCTGTTCTTCGCTGTGTGCTTCTCTGACACATTATGGAACAGGTTCAGCGCCGGTTTTATTTGGCGCCGGTTACGTCACGATGGGTGAGTGGTGGCGCTGGGGCTTTGTTGTCAGTGTTCTGAATCTGATCATCTGGCTGGGAGCCAGCGCCGCGTGGTGGAAAGTTATCGGATTGTGGTAATAAACTGGAATCGACAAGGGGAAGTTCACACTTCCCCTTTTTTATTATATTAATAGAGCGTTAAAATGAGACAGGAATTTTTTCTTTCAATGAGATAGGGCGAAGGAAGCTCTGGCGCTCTCTCGGATTACAATCTGAGATCCACTTTCAGGGAAGCATAATCATTTTCTACGCTTTGACTGAAGGAGAGCAGCTCCAGATCAGAGAGATTGCGGAATTGAATCCAGGAACTGGTTGAAGAAAATGATTTCTGAATAGGTTGATCCCGATCAATGACCCAGTAAAGAATTTCAAAAGCAGACTTTTTGGTTTCTGTATTCTCAAACTGCCGTACTAAAAAATGCACCCGGAAAGTTCGAAACAGGGGAGTTCCCTTGCCACACCACACATCCCAATCATGAGCGTCTGGTTTTGCAAAATAGTGAGTGCATTTTAAACGAATAGTGCCGTCGTTGCTGGCATAGGTGAAGGTGACATCATCTTCGGCAATGGCTTTGGGTGCCACCATTTTTTCGTCAGCGAAGGCAATGGAGCCAAAGCCCCCAAGGCAGAGAATGCAGGACAGAAACATTTTAGAAAGATACGACATATGAGCGGCTCCTTGATGTCTTAATTTTATAAGTATAACAAGAGCCGCCGATCAGAAGCAATGCCGGTTGGTTTTCATTTTGCGATAGAGAATCTAATGAGCAGACTTAAAAAGTCCTAGATCCTTTCTAAACGCGCGTATTTTACGACGAACTTTTTTACTGTTTTATCAGTGAACATCACGCTGACTTTAAAGTTCTCGCCCGTTCCTTCGGTGGCATAGACCACGCCCGCACCAAAAGTGGGGTGACGAACGCGCATCCCTTTGCTATAGGGAGCTCCGCCAGAGCCCTCATTGTCGTAGTCAGGGAAGGCTTGAGTCTCGTCATCATATTGTGAGGAGCGCATTTTGTTACGGTTATTGGCGTTGCCAGTTGCTCCCCAACGTGGTTGATCCCAAGAGCTGTCCTCGTCCTGATAGGAGTTTCCAGCGTAACGGGAAATAAAATGTGACCCCTCTGTTGAGGCTTTAAACTCAATGAAGTTCTGCGGGATCTCTTTGATAAAACGAGAAGGGGGATTGAATTGCTCTTGCCCCCACACGCGGCGCATTTTGGTGTAGGTGAGCCAAAGTTTCTTACGAGCGCGAGTCATGCCGACATAGGCTAGACGGCGCTCTTCTTCGACGCCCTCCTCACTCTCACTGGAGGAGCTTCGACTGCTCGGAAATAGATTCTCTTCCATGCCGACAACGAATACATAAGGATACTCCAGACCTTTGGAGATATGCAAAGTCATCGTGGTAACAGAGTTCTGCTCTTGATCGAGAGAGTCGACATCGCTTACCAAGGCCATCTCCTCTAAAAAGCTGGTCAGTGTGGACTCTTCGCCGCGTTCTTTGACGAATTGAGCGATGGCATTGTCCAGTTCTTCCAAGTTTTCAATGCGAGCCAGAGCCTCTGGAGATTCATCTTTTTTGAGCGCCACCAGATATTCAGTTCGATCCAGCACGATATGATAAAATTCAACCAACTTGAAATTCAGGGCATTGGCTTGCAGGTCATCCATTAAATCCAGAAAGCGACGGATCTTGCCCGTGGTGCCGGCGTTAAATACTCTCTGCTCGCAGGCTTTCTGGGCCGCTGCATACATACTCAGCTGAGTTTGAGCAGCAAACTCCTCAATTTTTTCCACAGTGGTCTTGCCGATGCCGCGGGCTGGGACATTGATAATTCTTTTGAAAGCAATGTCATCGGCGGGGTTGATGGCCAGTTTCATGAACGAAAGCATGTCTTTGATCTCCATGCGTTCGTAGAATCTCACGCCTCCCACCAAGCGGTAGGGAATCGCCATCGTCCGCAGTTGCTCCTCGAGGACGCGAGATTGTGCATTGGTGCGGTAGAAAATGGCATAGTCGTTATAAGATCCTTCGCCTTCATTGATCATAGTCTGAACAGTTTTTGCGACAAAGCGAGCCTCGTCGTACTCGTTGTTTTCTTCTCGAACTTGAATCAAGTCACCGGCTTCATTGGAGGTGAACAGAGTTTTGTCTTTTCTCTGCGAATTGTTTTTGATCACGGCGGTGGCGGCGTTCACGATATTGGCACTGGAGCGATAATTCTCCTCTAATTTGACAACTTTGGCTTCGGGAAAGTCCTTTTCAAAGTCGAGAATATTTTTGATGTCGGCCCCACGCCAGCTATAAATGGACTGATCTTCGTCGCCGACAACGCAGAGATTGCGGTGAGCTTTTGCCAGCATTTGCACCAGCAGATATTGAATGTGGTTGGTGTCCTGATACTCGTCGACCATGATGTAACGGAATTTTTCCTGATACATTTTCAGAATATCAGGATACATGCGGAAAAGTTCATAGGTCTTCATCAGAAGATCATCGAAATCCAGACTGTTCGCCTTTTTCATTTCCACTTCATAGGCTTTATAGACTTCAACAGTTTTGGAATCCATCAAGCGCCGAGAGTTCTTCTCGAGTCCATCGGGAGTCAGGCCCAGCATTTTAGCTTGGCTGATCCGACTTTGAAAACTTTTGGCAGGATACATTTTGTCGTTGATATCGAGAGCCGTCATGACCTTCTTAATTTGGCTCAGTTGATCTGAAGAGTCGTAGATACCGAAGAAAGGCTTATAGTCCAAGAGAGTAATATGCTGGCGTAAAACACGCACGCAAAAGCTGTGAAAGGTGTTGATCCAAAGGGCTGAATGCACCCGAGCTCCCATATCGGCCAGCACTTTGTAAATACGATGTTCCATCTCCTTGGCGGCTTTGTTAGTGAAGGTGACGCAGAGAATTTCATCGGGAGCGGCGATCCCCTGACCGATCAGATGAGCCATGCGGTGAGTGAGCACGCGAGTTTTACCAGAGCCTGCGCCGGCCAGGATGAGCAAGGGACCGTCTAATGTTTCGACAGCCTCTTTTTGTGAAGGATTGAGCCCCTTTGTAATAAATTCAAAAACGTCCATGAAACCATCCTGACATTGCGGAGAGAGCTGTCTAAAAACTAGTGAATTGGATAAAGATTGCTGAGCATTCTGTTTTGTTGGAGTTTTAGACTCATTTCCAATACAACTTATTTTCGGACTTTTTCTCTCGGGAAAACCTCTTTTTTATAGTTCTTGAAAGGGCTTTTGTGAAGCGTGTATTTGGCCGGGTCATAGCAGCATTTTGTCTTGGATTAGGAGCTTGCTCAAATCAGCCCTCAGCTATTGACGAGAATGGGACGGTCCGTGCTTTGGCTCCGGTCAATTCGTCCGAAAAAGGCGGATATTCCTTCAAAACCGTGGAATTGCAGGGCATCACGGACATCTCCAGTTTGAGCGGAAAGTACGCTGATTTTATTCTCGGACCTCGTGTGGCCGAAAATCGTCTGAAAGGCGCAAAGCCCCACGCCCGTTTTCTACGCAAGTCCGAGGGGGAGTATGTTCCCACTCAGGCTATGACTCAAAATATGGTCGCGTTGTACTGGCACATGCAGAATCTGGCTCAGCTGGATGCAGAGTTAGGAGTACCTGATATTAACAAGTGGCCTCGTCAAATTGGTTTGGGTACGCGGAGCAGCTCACGAGCTGGAAATAATGCATTCTATGACAGCAAGACGGATTCGCTGATTTTTTTGCGTTATAGCTACGAGGATTTATCCTTGGCTTTGAATGCCGGTGTGTTGGCGCATGAACATTTTCACTCTCTTTTTTATAAATTGGTATTGAAGGCACCTCTGGCTTCTTTGCATGCTGAAACTCTCGAGGATCATCAGGCCCAGCAGGAAGAGGGAGCCGCTCTTGCCGCTCATGTTGGATTGGCGCAGAGCTCTTTTTCTGAGGAGGAACTGCGCTATCATACAAATAGGGCCTGGGTCCGAGGTCTGAATGAAGGGCTGGCGGATTTTTGGGGATGGATGTACACCGGAAATCCGGATTTCGTGGCGCAATCGCTGTGGGTGGTCCGCAATGGAAGTCGTAGTTTGGATGCGAATATGTTGATGGGATTAAGACCTCTTCCGTCACATAAACAGACTCGGATGACTTTGAGTCGGCTGGTTTTTGAAAGTCAGGACGCTCATAAAGGTCAAGGGAGTCATTGCAGAAACTTAGAGCAGTGCGCGCGTGATTATGCTTATCCCTTGGGAACAGAAACGGCACGAGTGATGAAAAGATTCACTGATATTTATGCTCAGTCTCATCAAATGAAATCCTCTGTAGCACGGAAAGAAGTCGCAAAACTTATTTTGAAAACCCTGCCGCTGTTAAAAAGCGAGTATTCAGATATGAGGAAGCGCGAGTTGGAGCCCGTGTCATTTCTACGAATTTTTGCAGAGCAAGTCAAAGATATGAAAAGTGAGGAGTGCCGTCTTCTCTCTGAAATAATGACTGCTTCAACTGACAACTTTGAAAAGAAATTTGAATGCGTGGAAAAAAACGGATGGATTGTCCAAGAAGTTGAGAACAAACCGCTAGCCACTCAGGGTGCAACTCTATGAAGATCTATTTCTTCAGTCTACTGTTGGTTATAGGGACCCTGACCTCTTTGGCGAAGGCTCAGGAGAATTCGGTGCTTCTCTATCCGCTGAATTATGAAATCCGCTATGAAAATGACGAAGACCGTGAAGGGAAAACCTATCAGCCCTTTAATTTTGCTTTAGGGTATCAAGGTCTGCGTTGGAGCGGCTTGTTGCAATACTCGAGATTGACTGATGAGACAGGTAATAGCACGTCCTCGTTAGAGCGAACCCATCAAGATGTGATTTTGTGGATGCGCTATCATTTGGCGCAGTTCCAGTATCCGATAATGTCTTGGAGCTTTTTAGCAGGAGCTGGCGGGGGAGCTTATCAAGAGCAGGTGAAAAGCACTTTGATGGGAGACTCTCGGGAAGATCAAGGTTCTTGGTTGATGTTGTCGGGTTTGATGGTTGGAGTGCAAAGCTCTTTTCCCATTACCGAGGGGTGGGCTGTTTTATTATCGGCAGAGGGGCAGGCTCTTTTCGCAGCTGATTTTGATCCCAATCCTCTTTGGGTGGGAGTGCTGCGCTTGGGTCTTTCATTTTAGTTCTGCTAAAAAACAAAAGCCCGCAGGATTGTGCGGGCTTTGTGCGAGTTCAATTTAAAGATTTACACTATTCAACAATTTTCTGTACGATAGCGGATTCCATTTTAGCTTTATTTAGGAATTCCACGCGGTAGCTTTGAGCTTCTTTTTGTGTCGCGAATTGCCCGACGCTGACACGATACCAAGTTTTACCTTGGATGTTGGCGGGAATATAGAAAGCACTGTAACCACGATTTTTTAGCTCAGAAGCCATCTTCTGAGCTTCTGATTCACTGGCATAGGAAGCGACTTGCACGGTGAATTTTCCTACAGAGTATTGAGCGACATCTTTGGGGATAGAAGAAGGCAGGCGCTCTTCTTTGGGAGCTGTCTTTTTAGCTGTTGTCTCATGTGCAGAAGTGGGCTCTTTACCGGCAGCGATGTTTTTAGCTGCGGAGAGAGGTTCCTGGTGTTGAGTGACAGGAGCTTTTTTATCCTCAGCCTTGGCTTCAGAAGCCTTGTGTTCGGCAGGTTTGTGTTCAGAGGCTTTGGTGGTGGTGGGTGCTGGTGCTGTGGCTTCTTCATGATGGCCTGTCGGAGCGCCATGAGTATCGTGACCTGTTGCTGTGACGGGAGCTGTGGTTTCGTCTGCAACGAACTCTTCTGCAAGCTTGGCGATTTCTTCATCTGTCATCGCGCCAGGTTTTGATTCTGTTGTCGAAGTTGTGTCGTGAGTGGAAGCCACTTCACGCTCTGGGGAGCCGTGTCCTCCGCCTTTTTGAGGTTCTAAAGCGGCCAACTGATGTTGATTGTCACTGTACTTTTTGCCTACGAAAGTTCCGACGGAAAATGACAACAATGAAATGAAAAAAACTATTGCTAGTTTTACGACGGCATCAGTTTTAGAACTCATCTTTTCAATCCTCATATTTATTAAACTCGCTTGAATGCTTCGTTTCGGGCCCTTCCTTTGACCCTTTATCCATGTTAGCGTTAAGTCGTGGAACTGGTCAATCATCTGAGGGTCCTGTTGGACAAGAGGAAGCGTGGAAAAAGGCGTAAAATCAATAGATTGGAAGCAAGTCTTAGGTCAAGCTATCAAGGCAGTCAGCTTAGGAAGGGAAGTCCTTCTTAATTATTTCGGTAACTTAGAGCACGTCGAAGAAAAGTTCCAAGCTGGCTTAGTGAGCGAAGCCGATAAAGAGTCTGAACGTGTCATCGCGGAGCATCTTAAGAAAAATTTTCCCGGCACAGAATTTTTAGGGGAGGAGAGTTTTGCTGCGATGAGTGCACCAGGGGCCAAAGTCCAGGTTCCTCCTGCGGGACCTGCGGGCAGATGGATCGTGGATCCTTTGGATGGAACGACAAACTATATTCATCGCTTTCCTATTTTTTGTATCAGTTTAGGTTTGGAAGTTGATGGTCGCATGCAGCTGGCAGTGATTGATGTGCCGGTTTTAAAGGAAACCTACACGGCAATTCGCGGGCAGGGAGCTTTTGTGAATGGACGTCCTTTACGTATAAGCCAGACTACAGAACTAAAGAAAGCTCTGCTGGCAACAGGTTTTGTGGCAGAGCATGAGCATGTGATTTCAGAACAACTGCAAATTTTTGATAAGATGGTTCGTCAATGCCGAGGTGTGCGTCGGCCTGGAGCTGCGGCCTATGATCTCACTCAGGTGGCCCGTGGAGTTTTTGACGGCTATTGGGAGCGCAACATTCAACCCTGGGATGCGGCGGCGGGATTGCTGTTGGTCGAAGAGGCCGGCGGAGTTGTGCAGACTTATCGGGGACAGCCTTATACGCCTTATAAGAATTCAATTGTGGCGGGTTCACCAGCGATTGTCTCGGCTATTCAAAATGTGGTGAAAGATCATTTGCGTGCAGAGACGGATTGAAGCAAGGGGACTTGAGCCAAGTCCCCTTGGTGTTTTTATCGACTATTGAGAAATACGAAGAGCGAACGAACCAAAAGTCTGTGCGGATTCGGAAATCACTTCTCCAGAAGCGCGGACTGTTTTTTTAGCACGCACGATCACTTCGAGGTTTTGCAGACTGCGCTGATCCTTCGCGAATTCCATAGAGATGTTTTCGGTGCCATTCTTCTCCAGGTCTTTCAGCGCCACAGCCGCTTTGCGTGAGCGAGCGTCGTTGTCTTCAACTAAAACTTCATAGTCAGAATAGATGACTTCCACTTTCTCACCGTTTTCTGCTGTGTATTTTTCGACGGTTGGATTTTCATCAATCATCCAGTGTGCATCTGTACAAGTCACTGCGGAGATTTTCAAGGTGGTATTATGAGTGCGAGCTGTGGAGTCTTGTTGAATCAATTCCACCAAAACATTTTTAGCTCCAGGAACTTGCAGTTTGTCAGTGGCATCATTGCAGCGGGAAACTTGTCCATCTTGCAACTTTACAAGGCGTGCCTGTGAGTCAGCCATGGCATTCTGAGCCGTCAAGCAAGTCAGGGCAGCAAATACGATCAGTACATTTTTTTTCATAGTGATTCTCCTCACCCCGCCTGAAGAGCAAAGTAGGGGCCACCTTTTTTTTTCAGTGAAGTGGCTTTAAACGCCTTTCCGCCTGAGAAGAGTCGTCAAATTCTTAGACAGCGAGAGCTTAAATTGACCCTTGCGAGGGGAGCTCTCATTGTTGAAATCCCTGCCTGGATTCAACCCACAGCTCGTCGCTTCCGAGGGATGAATGAAATCATTTTTTTAACACCGCTTTTAGTCATTAATTTTTCAAGCTCCTTATCTGCAACATTATGCTGCACAGAAAATAAAGTGTTGCTTCTTCACGGATGAGAAAATAGGACTAGGGAGGAAAAGGAGGTTTTTATGATTCAAGCATTTCGAGTTTTAGGTTGGTTTGAAGGTCTGTCGTTTTTACTTTTGCTTTTTGTGGCGATGCCCATCAAATACATAGCGGGCAATCCTGAGTATGTGAAAATGTTAGGCCCTATCCATGGCTTTCTTTTTATTGGTTATGTGTTATTTGGAAACTTTCTGGCAGGAGAGCTCCAGTGGCCCCTGAAAGTGCGGATCTATTCAATTCTGGCGGCGGTTCTGCCATTTGGAACTTTTGTATTTGAGAAAAAATATCTGAATTCAAACACCACAATGCCCGCAGCAGAGTAGCTAGAGCATTTCGGGCCGGAAGTACCTTTTAAGATGGAGGGAGCGGCCGGCCACCATGAAATCACCGTCACCGCGATAATGAATGGTCTGAGGGTTTTGCGGATGACGGGCGGCATGAGCTTTGACCACTTCAAAAATAAAAAGAGAGTATTTTTTGATAAGCTGAGTATCGACCAATTTGCATTCCAAATTGGCATAGCACTCCTCGATCAAGGGTGCTTGAACCTTTTTTGCTTTGCCTGCGGAGAGACCAAATTCTGTAAATTTATCGACTTCGGTTCCGGAGCAGTTGCCGATCTGAACCACGATTTTGGCGAGCTCCACTGTCGGAATATTGATTACGCACTCTTTGCTCTTGCGGATCAGTTCGAAGCTATGATTTTCTTCCCAGATATATCCAGCAATCAGAGACGGCGAGAACTCTATAATCATGTGCCATCCCATCGTCATAATATCCTGTTCTCCCTTCCATGAGGAGCTGATGAGAACAATAGGACCAGGCTCAATAAAACGACGAACTTCTTCTACGGGAAAATCATATTTTTTATACTTTTTCATATTGAAGTTATTCTAACAATACCGACGGGGGCCGGCGATATGTGTTGCGACAGAGCCTCCCCTCTGCTCAGCTAAGGCATGGCTGGGGAAGCCCACTTTCAGAAGAAGAAGAGCTTGGATTATAATAAGCAAAGATCGATGGATGTATAAAGACGAGTTGTAAGATTGGCTTCGGAATTTTCTCGAGTTGTTTTGAGAGATTGATATTTGGACAGAGCTTCGTGTCTTTGTTTTTCCGACAACGAGTTGTCTGTTGCCTGAGCGCTCAGAGCCATCATCTGTGCCATCTCTGCTTCATCGGCAGAAGTATATGAACTATAGACTCGGGCTTGACACTCTTGAGTTCCTTCGCCCTCGAAGCGCAAACGTTGGTCAAATTCGAAAGCCTGAGAGCATGTGGCTGCTAATAATGTGAAGGTGAATAAGATTGTCTTCATAAACTCTTGCCGTTTGGTGAGATTCAGTTCCCAAATTGGCCAAACAACAACCTTTCACTTCCTCTCGATGCGATGACTGTGCCACTCCAGGCGCGTGGTTATTTTCTCCTGGCGGAAGCCACAATGCTCAGAGTTTTTACAGGTGTCACAAAGGGGAAAAAACTACGTGGTCATAAGTGATTACCAGTATTGATCAAATGTGTTCCGGAAGAGACCGACGGGAATATCTAATAT
>JBCECD010000005.1:0-16399 GCA_039206745.1 Bdellovibrio sp.
AGATGGGGCACTCTCACAAACATGGGAAACAAAAATAGAAAACTAACGGAAATGAGTCAATATCTTAACTAAAGTGACAAATTGTATTATTTATTTTTGCCCTCTTATGCGGCAACAAAGGTTATTTTGTTCTTAAATCTTACTAACGCGGACGCAGAAAATAAAAAAGGACCTCCACTACAGAAGTCCTTTCAAAGACTCTCATCATTTAAAGCAGAAGACTAGCTATCAACAAAAGCCTTCAATTTATTGCTGCGAGAAGGATGACGAAGCTTGCGCAAAGCCTTCGCCTCAATCTGACGAATACGCTCACGGGTGACGTTGAAGTCCTGTCCCACTTCTTCCAAAGTATGGTCAGACTCTTCACCGATACCAAAACGCATACGCAAAACTTTTTCCTCCCGTGGAGTCAAAGTGGAAAGAACACGGCGAGTTTGCTCTGCCAAGTTCAAATTCACAATGGCCTCTGCCGGATTGATAACCTTTTTATCTTCGATAAAATCGCCCAAGTGAGAGTCTTCTTCTTCACCCACTGGCGTTTCTAAAGAAATAGGCTCTTTCGCAATTTTCAAGACCTTACGGACTTTATCAACTGGCATGTCCATTTTCTCTGCAATCTCTTCCGGGGTGGGCTCTCGACCCAATTCCTGGATAAGATAACGAGATGTGCGCACCAATTTATTGATTGTTTCAATCATATGCACAGGGATACGGATCGTGCGCGCCTGATCGGCAATCGCCCGCGTGATCGCCTGACGAATCCACCAAGTCGCATAAGTCGAGAACTTATAACCACGGCGGTATTCGAACTTATCAACGGCTTTCATCAAACCGATATTCCCCTCTTGAATTAAATCCAAGAATTGAAGTCCACGGTTTGTATACTTTTTCGCGATAGAAACAACGAGACGCAAATTCGCTTCGACGAGTTCTGACTTCGCCGCATCGGCCTCACGCTCCCCTTTCCAAATCGCAGTGTAAGTTTCCTTCACCCAGTTGTGATTCATCTCCGTCTCAGAGTCCAGACGCTTGATGCGTTTTTCAGCCTCTTGGGCCTGTAACACATAAGATTTATAGCGCTGATAGTTCAGACCCGTATCACGAGTCATTTTTGTCAGCTCTTTCTCATTCGCATCGATGAGCTTCATGCGCTCAACCATCGCGTTCACATCTTTCGAGAACGTGCGCTCCACACCGTCTTTGATGCGGCGGCGAAGCGTCCCGATACGATTCACCAAGTTTTTAAACTTGATCACGATACGATTGATGGTTTTACGGTTAAAGTTCACAGACTCAAAGTTCGCCATCAACTTGTCATTCATCAAGACAAGCTCTTTCATCGCCGCTTGACGTGCTGGAGTGTTGTTCTCCTCCTTGCGAAGAGTGTCGAAATACTTCTGAGAAGCTTTCTGATACTCCGTCACCTTGCCAATCAGCTCATGAATCTTATCGATGTATTCTTTTTCGTCATATTGAGTGTCTTCATCTTCCAAACCACGGAAGATAGACTTAACTTTGATACGTCCTTCATCCAGACGTTTACCCAATTGAATAATCTCGTAAGTTCCCAAAGGTGATAACAAGATCGCACGTACGATCTCACGCTCCCCTTTTTCAATACGACGAGCGATTTCAACTTCACCCTCACGAGTGAGCAAAGAAACGCTACCCATTTTGCGCAGGTAGAGGCGAACAGGATCGTTGCCCTTGACGTCTTCACTTTCAGCCAGCTCCTCTTCGTCCACTTCTTCATCTTCAGAATCAGGACTCTCCAGGAAGGAGCCCTCAGCCTCTTCCCCTTTAGAAATTTCAGAGAGGTCTGAAATAACTACACCACCAGCCTCCAATCCCTGCATGAATGCATCCAGCACGGAAGGAGCAATAATTTCTGGTGGAAGAAGCTCGTTGATCTCTTCAATAGTCAACGCACCTTTTTCCTTAGCAAGCTTCAGAAACTTTTGAATTTCCTCTTTAATTAGAGATTCTTGCTCTTGCAAAGAAAGCACCTTTACAGGTTCTTTCTCTTGTTTATTTGGTAGGTTTGGTTTCATCAATACCCCGCCTTTTACCCTTTATTCAGAGAGATTCGGTCTCTCTGGATATTCATAATTCGTTCCAACGTTTCCGAACTCGGTTCATTTTTAAGTTCCCGCGCCAATTGCTTCGCCTGCTCACGCAAGAAATTCTCACGCACTCGCTTGAAACAATCCCTCAACAACTTCAACTCCGCCTCATCATCAAATCCTGGCTCAGCCTCAGGAGACGGACTTACTTGAAATAAATATTCCGGCTGATCGACATAAGAGACAAGCAGACTGGTCAATTTATCAAATTTATTAAGATCTTGTCTATAGACATCCGTCGCCTTTTCCAGGATCTTTTTCATGCCATCATGACTGATACTCCCCAGAACATTCTCCTTCATGAACAATTCAAAATTGGCACGACTTTTGAGTACCAGTCCTAATAGCAATACTTCCGCTTTGGAGGCTCCTTTGAGGCTGATTTTACCATCCTCTAAAGAGTGAGACACCTCAGAGGTCGGCTCAGGGTTAACTTCAGAATGTTTTGGCTGCACCGTCCTAGTTATGGCAGGGCGATTTTGTGAATAAGCAGGTCCACTGCTGTGAATTCCAACAGCCTGACGCAGCCAAGGCAAAGCCACCATCATTTTTTGTGCGGCCTCTACTAAATACAAATCTCGCAATCGCACATCGGGAATTCCGGCGAAAAGAGGGCGCAGCTTATCCGCCAATTTCACTTTTTCCGAAGCTTCCCCGCGATAACCCTCCATCCAACGCTCTAAAATCAAGATAAAGAGATCCGGAGCCTTTTCTAACTCCACTCGCAAAGCTTCTGAACCATATTTCTTAACGTAATCATCCGGGTCCATGTTGTTTGGCAAAGTCAGACCTTTCGGATACAGGTCAGCAGCCAACAAAATAGGCAAGCTCCGCTCCGCCGCTTCCATCCCGGCGCTATCCCCATCAAAAAGAGCGACGACATTCTTAGTCATACGCTTCAACATCTTTCCATGGTCAGGAGTCAAAGCGGTTCCCATCGTGGCCACGACATTGCGAATACCGGCCTGATAGAGAGAAACCAAATCCATATAGCCTTCAACTATCAAAGCCAGATCTTCACTGCGAATATAGCGCGCCGTTTGCGACAAGCCATAAAGCACTTTGCCTTTTATAAAGACCGGCGTCTCCGGTGAGTTCAGATATTTGGGTTCATTTTCCTTTTTCTCAAGGTACCGACCACCAAACGCAATGGGCTCCCCCATTGCTGAGAAAATCGGAAACATCAGGCGATCGCGAAAAATATCAAAAAAACCTGTTTTATTCTGGCGAGCCTTGACCAGCCGAGCCTCTTCCGCCAATGCCAGAGGAATCTGTCGAGCCGAAAGAGACCTCTCAAGCCCATCCCACTCCGGCAAAGCATACCCAATACCGAAAGTCTCAATCACCTCATCGGAAAGCCCCCGACTCGCTATATAACGACGAACCGGATGGTCAGTCGGCATACGCTTCAGTTGTTCTGAAAAATAAACAGCCGCCGTCTTATTTACTTTTAACAATAACTTCTTTTTTTCCGCGACCTGATCCCGAACGCCCTCATCTTTTTCCGGTGCCGGCATAGGAATACTCGCTCTTTGCGCCAGGTATTCAACGGCCTCGGGAAAACTCATGCCCTGATAATCACGCATGAATGAAAAGAGATTGCCGCTCTTATGACAGCCAAAGCAATGATAAACCTGTTTGGTTTCAGAGACAGAAAAAGAAGCGGTTTTTTCCACATGATCGGGAAAAGGACATCGTCCCATCAAACCACTGCCACTGGGTTTTAACTGAGTATATTGAGAGATGATATCCACCAGATTATTGGCTTCCTGCACTCTCTCAATAAAGTCTTGCGAAAATCTCATGCACCAACCTGCACACTAGGCGAGTTTGGATTTAATAAGTTCACTTACAATTTTATTATCAGCCGCTCCCGCAGTGCGAGCAATCACTTCTTTCATGACCGGGCCCATATCTTTGACCGTTTTCGCTCCCAAAGCCGCAACCACTTCAACCACTACAGCTTCGATTTGTTCGCGACTCATTTGCGCAGGAAGATAAACTTCCAAAACTTTCAACTCAGCTGTTTCTTGGTCAACCAGATCTTGACGACCAGCTTGTTGAAACTGCTCAATGGATTCTTTTCTCTGTTTAACAAGTTTTTTTACAACACTCAAAACTTCGTCACCAGTGATGGCTTCGGGACGCAATTCGATTTCACGATTTTTGATGGCTGCCTGGAGCATACGCAAAGCTCCCAGTTTTAAAGAATCTTTGGCAATCATCGCAGCTTTTACATCTGCCGTGACTTTCTCTCTAATTTCCATAAGGAATCTCCTTCAGATTAAAAAAACAGAGGCGACCGCAAAGGCCGCCTCCTGCATGAATGCTTCTTTAAAAAATTAAAGAACTATTCACCCCAGCCTTTTCTGGATTTTTTTACAGCGCGCTTACGAGCTGCAAGAGACTTCTTTTTAAGTCTTACAGAGGGCTTTTCGAAATGTTCACGTTTCTTCACTTCAGAAAGAATGCCTGCTTTTTCGCAAGATTTTTTGAACTTTCTGAACGCAGATTCAAAAGACTCACCGTCTTTGATCTTTACCATTGCCACGAAAATCACCTGCCCTTCTGAGTGGAATAAGAATCAGAGTGTATAACAAAGCGGCAGAAAAGGGGCAAGCCCAGGGGTTTTAATGCGTGGCATTATTGCATCTTTTGCACAGTTTCGCCAAAGAGAACTCTATGTTATTGATATCACTTAAGTAAAAAGGAACTCCATGAGCTCAGTCGCAGATGATCATAAATGGATGCAAAAAGCCCTGCACTGGGCGCGCAAAGCCGCCACCCACGGCGAGGTGCCTGTCGCCGCTCTGGTGGTTGATGCTCAGGGCTTGGTCGCCGGAGCCGTGAATACTCGCGAAAGACAACAAACTCCCCTCGGTCACGCTGAAATGTGGGCCCTTCATAAGGCCTCGCAAAAGAAAAAAAACTGGCGGCTTTCCGATTGCACACTCTATGTCACTCTGGAACCCTGCCTGATGTGCACGGGCGCACTTCATCAAGCTCGTATCGGTCGCGTGGTCTACGGGGCCTCTGATCCCAAAGGGGGAGCTCTCTCACGCCACCCTTCTTCTTTTGCCGTCACTCCTCATGTTTTAGAAAAAGAATGCATGGATGTCCTGCAAAGTTTTTTTCGCTCTCGGCGTGACGGAAAAAAAGAAGAGCGCGAGCAAAAACAATTTCGCGACCGCACTTCTGTTGTGGTGATTCATAAAAATAAAATTCTGGGTTTTCATGCGATAGACCCCACCTCACAAGATCCCTATTTCTTTTTACCAGGCGGTTCTCTGGAACCCGGCGAATCCCCAGCGGAAGCCGCCCGCCGCGAGTGCCTGGAAGAAACCGGCTATACCGTTCGCATTCTCGAAGAAACGGCCTTTGAAAGGAAATATGATTTTCTCTGGGACGGCAAAATCCACTCCTGTCGCACGGTTTTCTTTATCGGATTTTTAGAAGAGCCCCTGCTGCCGCCACAAGAGGTGAGCGATGCTCCTTATCACCAGGGTGTGGCATGGTTGCCGCTTCAAAAAATTCCTGAAGTTTTTTCCTATAACAAAGACATTCTCTGGGCCGTGCAAAAATTGCGCAAAAAAGCCGTCAAGAAATCCGCCTTGCGCTAAGCCTTGCGGACCTGTACAACGCCATTCTATGACGCAAAAGAAATTTACCGACCTGTCCCTGATCGCTCCCCTGCAATTCGCTCTGCGCGAAGCTGGATACACTCATCCGACACCCATTCAGTTGGCAGCCATTCCTGTTATCCTGGAAGGTCAAGATCTGCTCGGCATTGCTCAAACCGGCACCGGCAAAACCGCCGCCTTTTCTTTACCCATCCTGCAAAACTTAACTCGCTATCAAACACGTCCCGAGCCCAAGTGCCCACGAGCTTTAATTCTGACGCCCACGCGTGAGCTGGCCATTCAGATCCACGACAATATTAAAGCTTACGGCAGCCATTTGAAACTCAAACACGCTGTGATTTTCGGAGGCGTAGGCCAGAATCCGCAAGTGCGAGCTTTGCAGGATGGAGTGGATATCTTAGTGGCAACACCGGGAAGGCTTTTGGATCTGTTTCAACAGAAGTTTTTACGCCTCGACAAGGTGGACATCTTTGTTCTGGATGAAGCCGATCGCATGCTGGACATGGGTTTCATGCAGGATATCAAGCGCATTTTACCTCTATTGCCTCGACGTCGCCATAATCTGTTTTTCTCAGCGACGATGCCACCTGAAATTCAAAAATTAGCTCAGACTATTTTAGTGAAACCTCAAACTGTCGAGGTCACTCCCACTTCTTCAACCGCCGAGAAGGTCGAACAAAAAGTGATGTATGTAGAGAAGAAAGACAAACTGGAGCTTCTCATTCATCTGCTGCAAGATCCTTCTCTCGAAAAAGTTTTAGTCTTTGTACAGATGAAACACGGAGCCAATCGGGTTGTGGAAAAACTTTTGAAAGCAGGTTTTTCTGCTGCTGGGATTCACGGTGACAAATCGCAATCCGCACGACAACGCGCACTCGAAGAATTCCGTGTCGGCAAAGTTCAAGTTCTTGTGGCAACAGACATTGCCGCGCGGGGAATTGATATCGATGGCATCACTCATGTCATCAATTTAGAAGTTCCTCACATCCCCGAAAGTTATGTTCATCGTATCGGCAGGACCGCTCGGGCCGGCGCCGTGGGCCAGTCTATTTCCTTCTGTACAGCCGAGGAAAAATCTTTCATCTATGCCATTGAAAAAGTCACCCGCCAAACCATTCCTGTGATCAAAGACCAGCCTTTTCACTCGGAGCAAACAACGCAGGCTGCGGTGATGAGTTTAGGAAAAGCCAAAGCTCTCATGGAAGGACAGCGACGCGACAATAAAACAAAGAATGCTCATCGTCACAGAAAAGGTCCGCAAAAGAGATTTGCAAAAAGAAAACCCTAATCTATGATTAAAGGGTATGGAACAAAAAGAAGCTCTTACCCAACTCGATGATGTCTTAAAACAATGGATCAGCACCCCCATGGGAAGACGAAGTTTTTTAGCTTCGCTTCCTCTCCTGATGGCCGCCTGTGCGACGGAACAGCATCGCCAGCGCGAAGGCAATCTGCGCGGTGATGAAACCACTTTGACTTTTGATGATGAACGCAAGCTCACTCAGGAAGTTCTTCCGCAAATGCGCAAAGAATATCCAGCCGTGCAAAACCCGCAGCTGCAATCCTATATCAGCCAACTCGGGCGTAAAATAGTTCTCACCAACAACCTGGAAAACAATCCCTACGCCTACAGCTTCACGGCCGTGGACGTTGGATACGTGAATGCCTTTGCACTTCCTGCAGGTACTGTTTTTATCACTGCACCTTTGATTGCGATGGCTGACAGCGAAGCGGAGCTTGCCGGCGTGATTGGTCACGAAGTCGGGCACATTAAAGCTCGTCATACAGCTCAGCGCATGGATGCCGCTAAAAAAGCAGAAGGCAAGAGCTGGATTTATGCTGCTGGAGGCGGTCTGCTCGGCGGAGCTCTGGGATATGGCTTAGGCAAAGTGCTCTGCAAACAGAATGACGACGAGTGTATGCAAAAAGCGACTTTGTACGGAACCGCGGCTGGAGCCGGTGGAGGCTTGCTTGTTCAGAAGTACGCCTTCATGGCCAACTCTCGCGAGGATGAAATGGAGGCCGATCGCGTGGGCTTCCGCACTTCGGTTGCTGCCGGCTATGACAAGGAAAAAGTCGGTCTCTTCTATGAAAAGCTTCTGAAAATGGAAGAGCAATCCAAGGGACAGCAAAATCAGATGATGGCCTCCCTGTCAGATGCTTTGAGCACTCATCCTCCCAGCCGAGAACGTGTCGTGCAAATGCGGGAAATGGCCTCTTCGCAAGCTACAAATCTGCGCGCGATCACTTCAACCAAGGAATTCGATCGAATGAAAGCTCTGTGTACAGAACTGGCCAAGAAAAAAAAGCCTAGTTAGTGTTAAGTGATTTAAAGAACCGACAAAAGAGGATTCGGATCGCGACGGGCATTGCGATCCGCACAGGCCTGCATGAATATTTTCATTAACGGCTCTGAGCGTAAAAATCTCTCTTCATCATCCAAATGAAATTCCGGATGCCACTGCACTCCCACGAAGAAACTTCCATCGGTGCTGCTGAAGGCTTCAATCAAACCATCCTCAGAAGTGGCTTCAACTTTCAAATCCGCTCCTAAATTTTTAACCCCCTGATGGTGAATCGAGACAATCTCTCCTTGAGCTGGGTAGATATTTTCAAAAACTCCTCCCTTTTGCACTTCCACCATGTGCGTGGCTTTGTCATACAGCTCTTGCTGATAGTGAAAAACAGCACTCGTGCGCTGGGTGGGCAGATCCTGAAAAAGAGTTCCTCCTCGAAATACATTCATCAATTGAAAGCCACGGCATATTCCCAGAACAGGCTTCTTTTTCAAAACAAAAGCCTTCAGTAACTTCAGCTCATAGCGGTCGCGGATGGGGTCCGTGCGGTGGGAGGTCATAATATCAATCGGCTCTTCGCCATACATGGAAGGGGAAATATCCACACCTCCCTGCAAGACCAAACCATCCAGCACTTCGGCATAGTGATGCACATTAAGATCGCTTTTTTCCAAGAGAGAAGACGACTCGAGTGAGGGGACCATAAAGATGAGTCCACCATGCTTGCCTACCAAGTGGGCTAAGCTCTCTTCGAGATATTGAATTGTTTTTCTTTTGATCTCAAATCCCTCAGGAGTCTCATAGAGAATTCGTGGGGACAAACCGATCAAAAGAGGCCTTGCAGTGCTCACGTATTTCAGTATGAGCTCATAAAAAGGCTTTGTCGAGGTTGGACTGACCTGCATTCAAGAGAACGCAACTCAAGCCCAGACAGTCCTGTCTTTGATCATTCCTCAGGTTCTAAACGATAACCCAATGAAGGCACCGCTACGATGCGCCCCTTGAAGTTCTGAATTTTACGCTTCAAATAGTTGATCTGAGAATCCACATTCCGAGAAGTCACTTCCGTATCACCCCAAATCTCAGTCAGACATTTTTCGCGCGTAACAAGCTGATTTTTAGCAGCCACCAGCATTTTCAAAATATCAAACTGTTTGGGAGTCAAATTCACTTCCTCTTCATTTACAAAAACCTGACGCGACAGAAGATTCATGCGCATATTTGCCGCTATCAACTCAGAGGCTGTTTCCGCATCCTTTTCCGCCAAACGGGCTTTGATTCTTAAAATCAACTCTTTCACATGAAAAGGTTTGGAAATGAAATCATCCGCACCCGTCTCAAAAGCTTTGATTCTCTCATCGATCGTCGCCGCTCCCGACACAAAAATAATCGGAGTGTTGCGAGTGGCTTCGCTTTCACGAACCATGCGGCACACGTCCACTCCCATCACTCCGGGCATTTTGTAATCTAAAAGGATTAAATCAGGTTTCTTCTCATTGATAAGCTGTACAGCCGAAGCGCTATCCGACGTATAAGAGCAATCGTATGTAGAACTCAAAATCTCTGCGAGGAGTCTACAACTTTCCTCGTAGTCATCAACAATAACAATCTTCTTTGCCGTCAAGTCCGCACCTCGTAAAGGATCGGTCGTCGTAAACATGTTCATATTTTCAAGCATCGCTTGTTCAGAACCAAAATTCAAGCCGCCCGGAGTCCAGTTTTAAACTCCCTTATATTTGATGCCCTTGGTCTCCAGAATCTTCTTCAACTGGTCCCTCTTATCGCCCTGAATTTCTATCTTACCACTTTTGTCTGACAGGGCGTAAGTACCACCTACTCCGCATCTTACTTTGAGATCTTTTGAGAGATTCTTCAGATAATCCTCATTGCGCGGAAAGCCATCCATCACCGTCACGGTCTTTCCGCCTCGGGCAGCCTTTTCCAAACGAAAGACCACTGTGAAAGCACCCTCTCGAACAACTTCCTCCGGTTGACAATTGCATTCAGATTGCAACTCATGACAATGAGAACACCTCACGTTGTCGCGAGGATCGGTGCTATAAACTAAACGAGTATTCTTCATGAACTGGTGCTTTCTTAAGTCGCGGGATTGGCACTGGGTTCTTGGCCCAATTTGTATTGAGTGTACTCTTTTCCGTCGAATCTAAAAAGCTGCGGAGCTTCATCCATCACAGTTGCCAGGTTCACAGGACGTTTCCACATCTTGTAAACATTCTTGAGTGTTTCGCTCATAAAGTCGGGTTGCATGTCGATGCCTTCATGCAGATGAGTGAGCAACAACTCGCCTCGGTTTTCAAAATTCGCATCTTCAATACGAATGATCGGTTGCCCAAAGTTTGTCATGTGAAAGAGCAGCTGTGCTTTGATCGCTTTAAAGTCTTTAGTGTCGACCTCAAATTTTTGAGTCTTTTTATTAAATTTATAGACGAAAAGTTTGTTTCGCACACAAAAGTCTTCCGTCAGAAACTGATCAATGAAAGTGACATCATTGCAGACCTTGCGCACTTCAAAAATCTTTTCACGACCTAAACGCAAATCGCGATTCCAATTTTTTCTCTCGCGAACATCATCACACTCTTCCCACTCACGCCCGAATTGCCCCTTGTTCCAGCGCTCTTCGATATCACGGAAAAGTTCAATACCGACTTTATAAGGATTGTAACCATTCGGAGCCATTGCCATGGTTCCGCTATGATGGTCCGCAAAATCAATAATCTCAGAGTCATTCAGAATCTTCGTGGTCATCAAACGCGAATGCCAGTAAGAAGCCCACCCCTCATTCATGGTCTTGGTCATGCCTTGAGGAGAAAAATAATATGCTTCATCACGAATGATCGACAAGATATCCTGCTGCCAGTCGCTGAGCGGAGCATGATGAATCATGAACTTCAGAATATCTTTCTCCGGCTCACGTGGAAATTTTTGTGCCTTTTCCATCGCCTCTTGTTCAGCCTTCAACCGTTGTTCCGCAACAAAAGCCGGAGGATTGATATAGTCACGCATGTAAGAGCGGTCCACGCGCAATAAATAATTTGCTTCTTGTGAAGGCGCCTCTTCCGGTTTACTCACAGACTTTTCCACATAAGGACTGTAGCGGTCGATAAGATTTTCCAAGCTCAAACACACATCAATGAAATTCTCAACAGTGTCATAACCATAGCGATCCATATAACGACGAATGCGAGTGGCGTGATTGGCCATTTGATCCATCATTTTACGGTTGGTCTTGGAGAACCATATATTGTTCTTAAAAAAATCGCAGTGCCCGTAGACATGAGCCATAACCAACTTCTGGTCCATCATGGCATTGCCTTCCATTAAATAGGCATAGCAGGGATCGGTGTTGATCACCATCTCATAAATTTTAGAAAGACCGTACTCATAGCTCTTGGAGAGATGTTCATACTCCATCCCGAATTTCCAATGCGGATAGCGCACTGGAAAACCACCGAAGGCCGCAAACTGATTAATCTGATCATAGCTGATCAGCTCAAAAATAGTTTCAAAGCAATCCAGCCCCGCATCCTTCGCGATTTGGCATATTCTTTTGCGTTCTGCCTCTAATTCGGGAGTTAAATTGGCCATACTATTTTCCTTTGCCCAAGAAATCCTTGATGGAATCAAGAATTTTGTCGCGATTTTCAATTTGACTGAGAGTCAGTCTGTCATCGTTACCAAATTCTTTCTGCAAATCCTTTAAGAACTGACCACTGCCGTACTTGCTCTCCACCTGGCCATAACTGAATACATTGCAATAAGGTAAAAAGAACTCCTGCAACATCTTGATGCACAAACGAGTGTCTTCTCCTGACCAGTTGTCACCGTCACTGAAGTGGAATGGATAAATATTCCAATCTGCCACCGGATAATCTTTTAAAATGATTTCCTGACAGAGTTTATAAGCAGAGCTGATCAGAGTTCCACCCGACTCACTCGTGCGGAAGAATGTATCTTCATCCACCTCTTTTGCTGCAGCATCGTGAATGATAAAGCGAGTTTCCAAACCTTTATAGTGCTTTTTCAACCACGTGTTGATCCAAAAACTCTCCAATCGCACAATTTCCTTCTGCTCATCTCCCATACTACCGGAGACGTCCATCATATAGATCACAACAGCCTGAGTTTGCGGCTGCATGACTTTCTTAAAGGATTTATACTGCATGTCCCGACGGATTGGTAAAACTAAAGGCTCTTCCGGGTTGTAAGTGCCTGCACCCACCATCCTTTTCAAAGCCCGCTTGTAAGAGGATTTAAAATGACGAAGACCTTCAGGTCCCACAGGAGCTAATCCTGTAAACTTTGTCTTCATGGACTCAATATTTTTTGCGCCCTTCGGCTCAATGCGAGGAAGCTGCAACTTTTCTCCTAAGATATCAGCCAACTCCTCCATGGATAACTCCACTTCAAGGAGATGCTCTCCAGGAGCCTCACCAGCCTGCCCTTGCCCACCCTCACCGGGATCGCCGACATCTTGACCAGGTTGACCTTCGCCTTGTCCCACACCACCTTGTTGCTTCGGTCCGTAGCGAAAGTTGGGAATATCAATGCGCGGGAGAGGAATTTTGACATACTCATCTTCCCTCTTCCCAATCATTTCACCTTGCGAGACGTACTTACGCAGATCCTCTTTGACCTTGCCTTTGACAATCTCTCTGAATCGGTTGTGGTCTTCCCGTATTGACATTATTTATTCTTTACATCCCCTCGGGCGAAGATGCTGGCCACGTAATGCAATACATCCGTAGCAGAAATCTCGTCATACCCGAAGTCCTTGATGAGACGTGTTTTCACAATATCAATTTTTTCCTGCGTATCTTTGTCAGCCACATTGGTTACCAAAGTTGTCAGTTTAATACTGTCTTTTTGATCTTCAAACAGCTTCAACTCAATGGCTTTATGCAGGCGCTCATTCATTTTATAGTTGAACTTCTTACCTTCCAAAGCCAGGGCTCCAATGTAGTTCATGATCTCACGGCGGAAGTCATCTTTACGTGATTCAGGAATTTCAATTTTTTCTTCTATAGAACGCATCAGTCTCTCATCCGGCTCTTCATCATTACCGGTGAATTGATTGCGCACTTTTTCTCTTTGCGTATAGGCTTTCACATTATCGATATAGTTCGCGCACAGTCTCTGCATCGCACTCTCGTCAGCACTGATCGCTCTTTGCACTTCCGCTTTGATGATCTCTTCGTACTCTTGCAGAACCACACCCAGCAGCTCCTTGTATTCCGTCTTCAGGTCTTCATTAGAAATCAAAGAGTGGTTTTTCAAACCAGACTCCAGCTCCTTAAAGACCATGAACGGATTCACCGAGCCTCGGTTGGACTGCTGTGCCGCCACCAATGCATTCGAGAGTTTATCCTGAATGTAGCGGGCAGAAATCCCTTCCAACCCCTCGCGCTGAGCCTCTTTACGCAACTCACGCACATTATCCTCAGTATAGTTCGCCAAAGTTTTGCCATTGTATAATTTCAGCTTTTGCAAACGAGTGAGATTGGCTTTTTTAGGTTTTTCCAAGCGCGTGAGAATCGCCCACATCGCGGCCATCTCCACAGTGTGAGGCGCGATGCTGATACCGCGCACTTTTTGGGAGTTGAAATCTCTCTTATAAATATTGATTTCATCTCTCCAGCGCGTGATGTAGGGAATATCAATCTTCACCGTTCTATCGCGCAAGGCCTCCATGAATTCGTTATCTTGCAAACGGCGGTACTCCGGTTCATTCGTATGACCGATAATCACCTCATCGATATGAGTTTGTGCAAACTTTTTCGGTTTCACGCGATGTTCCTGCGACGCCCCCAGAAGATCATACAAGAACGCCACATCCAATTTCAAAACCTCGACGAACTCAATCAAGCCCCGGTTGGCAACATTGAACTCACCATCGAAATTGAAAGCCCGAGGATCTGAATCCGATCCATACTCGGCAATTTTGCGATAATTGATATCGCCAGTCAGCTCTGTCGAGTCCTGATTCTTTTCATCTTTAGGTTGGAAAGTACCAATACCTATGCGATCCGCCTCTGAAATAAACAGGCGGCGCACACGAACATGAGAAAGAACCTTCATCAAGTTCCCATCATATTTTTCCATCAAAGTTTTAAAGATAAACCGCGATGGAGGGCTGAGCTCGCCATCGATTTGAATCCGGAAACTTCCCTCTTGTCCTTTATTTAACGACTCACAGATCTGGGGTCGCAACTCTTCGGGAATCAACAGTAAAGGTTCTTCATTCATAGGAGAAGCGAAAACCTTCACACCTTTACCCAACAAACCATCTAATTCCAACTTTTCATCAATCCACTCAAACGTATACAGAGCCCCAGATTTGGAGTGAGAGTAGCGCTCCAAACCTTTTTTCAGCATCCGGCAGATCGTCGACTTCGCACTGCCCACCGGACCGTGCAAAAGAATCACACGCTTTTCGGTTCCATAACCAAGCGCCGCAGCCTTGAGTACATTCACCAATTTCATCAATTGCACATCTAAACCAAAGACAGCATCTTTTCCATTATTGTGAACATCATCGAAAAATTTGTAGCGCATGACTTCTTTTTTAAAGTCAACGTAGGCCTCTGTTCCTTCGTCCACAATCATGTCATACATGCGCTGGTAGGCATTGCGGGTGACTTTCGGATTTTGTTTCACCAAATCCAAATATTCCTCAAAGGTGCCACTCCAATGCTCTTTTGCATGAACACTTGAATTCTGCCAGTTGACGACCAGTGACTGAAGATCAAACTTAGAGGCCATAGTCTCTCCCTTGGGTGATTGGTGACACACCTATCTTCTTAGATTATGCCTCAGAACTAGACGGTTAACGAGGATTTTAATTTATTTGTATTGCTTTGAATCCTGAAGGTTGTTTCAAAGTGAACAGGCCTTCTTTAAACTGGACTTCGGTCTGGGGCGCAGAAAACTGCCACTGCATCTCAAATTGTGGGGCCGTTATAACCACCATCTTTTGCCCTTCTTTTCTTCCTGCCCAAGCAACTTTGATTTTTCGTTGCAAGTTCTCACACTGAGATAAGAGTTGTTTCACATCTCTTTCACAAGTCCATCCCTGCCCACGCACAGGCTCGTCAAAAGCAATGGAGACCAAGTTCATGGGATGCAATGGCATATCTATCATTCGACTGAACGCTCTTTCAGAATTTCGACCATAAAAAAATCTCTTCTGCGGATAGATCGCGTAGGAGATTTCATCAGGACTCATAACCAAACTCGCCACCTGATAACCCAACACAGCTGAAATCTCGAAGCGAGCCCGCTCATCTTTCAGCGCATAGATATCTATATTTAAGGATTGAGTTTTATTCTCCTTCAGATTTTTTATAAGTGCTTTGGTCTCCCATTGCGCCTTCCTGTATCCAGACTCTATCACTGGTCTTGAGACACAGGCGCCAAACGAAAGGGTTAATAAAGAGAATAAAATTGTTTTGATTCTTATATTCATCCTTTCTAGGATAATGAAATGCTTTGCTTTAAACAAGCCTTGAATCAGTTTGGCTCTCAATGGAAAACAAGTTTGCTGTTGGGGATGCTGGCGACCTTGATGGTTGGAACGGTTCTGCATTTGACTGACTATTCGATCTTCATCGCCTTCTTTGGCGCTTTTGCTTTCGGCTTGGGGCTTTTAATTTGTCAAAGGGCAGCTGACAAATCCATGGATCCCACCCTCGCTCTTTCCTCCGTTTGGCCGCCGAGACAACATCTTCTCTCTTATGCCATCATCGCTCTTTTTTTAGTTCCCACAGGAGCAGTAACCGCTATTGGCGTAAGCTTTTTCTTAGTCCCAGGTATCCCTCTGATTCTTTTTTTGGGCGTCTACACAGTTTGCGTCTATTTCTTCCTAATCCTGAGTCAAACGCTGCGCTTTCATCTCGAAAAAAATCAGCCTTTGGCGAAAGCCGGCGACACAGTCGGCCTTCTTTCCTTAAGAAAGATTCCGCTTTATTCCCTGCTCAGTTTTATATTTGCTGTGCTGTTTTTGATTTCAGGAATGACAAAGGGAGCAGGACTTCTCGTCACGCTCCCTTTACTTTTCTATACAAATTATTTTCTCTATCAAAAGCTTTTTGCGACCCCAGCCGCTAAAAACAATTAGCGCCCGTGCTCCGCTGTCACCGACCCCTCAGCAGGAGTGGATGCCGGCACTCGTGGAGTCACCATCTCTTGTCTTTCCAAAGCATAAATCTTGTTTTGAATTTCTTGGACCTTCTTTTTATCCGTCTCCAGGTCTACAGCCTTGCGATACATTTTTTTCGCTTTTTCGGTGAGAGCTTGCTTGCTGTAGGCATCACCCAAATGC
>JBCECD010000005.1:16409-16681 GCA_039206745.1 Bdellovibrio sp.
TCCAAGAACTTGATCGACTCATTAAAGCGCTTCTGCTTGTAGAGAATCCAACCCAAAGTATCGAGAACGTAACCATCTTGAGGCTCTAATTCCAAAGCTCGGCGTGCCAGTTTTTCAGCTTCGCCCAAGTTTTTATTCATTTCAGCCCACGTGAACGCCAGATAGTTCATGCCTTGCACATGGTTGGGATCAATTTCCAAAACTCTTTGCATCTCTTTGATCACCACATCTTTGTTGCCCAAGCGATCATTCATAGTGCCAAAGTAGAATCT
>JBCECD010000005.1:16691-21519 GCA_039206745.1 Bdellovibrio sp.
AATCTTGGCCGCAGATTTGAAATCATTTTTCTCATCAAGCAAAGAAGCATACATCGCAAAGATTTGGGGTTGATCTTGACGATCTTTCAAACCACGTGAAGCAACTTCCAAAGCCTCATCCAACTTACCCAGACCTTTAAGCAAGTAGGCTGCATGCACAACAGCGTCACCATAATAAGTGCTCGAAACCGGAATCTTTTTATACTCGCGCACAGCCTTTTCAGACTGACGAGTTTCCTCATAGACCGCAGCCAAATAGAAGCGAACTTTGTCAGACTCAGGAGCTTCTTTCAAAACATCTTCCAGCTTGTTCACGGCTAAGTCGTATTTCTTCTGCTCAATTAAAATAAGAGCCATCTTCATACGCACATTGAGAGGGTCTTCTGATTCTCGCTCGACGATCTCCAATTGATCGTAGGCCTTTTCAAAGTCATTTTTTTCAATGTACATTTGCGCCAGAACATCGGCGATTCGCGCACTGGGTGTATTTTCCTTTTGGAAGTCCTTATAAAGAGCAATCGCTTTGTCTTCTTTTTTCTGTTTTGAATACATCACACCCAAAGTAAGAACTGCATCCACAAAATCAGGCTTGATTTTGAGAGCTTTCTTCAAAGACTCTTCAGCGTCTTTTTGGCTTTTAGCATCAGACTGATCCAGACG
This sequence comes from Bdellovibrio sp., assembly GCA_039206745.1. Classification (GTDB taxonomy): domain Bacteria; phylum Bdellovibrionota; class Bdellovibrionia; order Bdellovibrionales; family Bdellovibrionaceae; genus Bdellovibrio. The sequence continues at coordinate 17,352 of JBCECD010000005.1, forward strand.
CACGCGTCCTATATAATAGTGAGCCAAGTAAGGCGTATTGTACTCTGGATTTTTCAACAGAGATTCAAAGTATTTTACCGCCAGATCCGTTTGCTTCTGCTCAGAGTATAAAGCGCCGATATACAGAGGCGCCTCTGTGTTTTTAGGATCTAATTTGATAACAGAGAAGTATTGCTCGAGAGCCTTAGGATAAAGTTTCAACGACGAGTACAATCCACCCAGTAAAAGACGTGCTTCTACATTTTTCTCGTCTTTCTTGACAGCCTCTTCAGCCTGGGACAGGGATTCAGAGATCATTCCTTGCTTAAGATATTCCGCCGCTAAACGCATGTTCACAGCAGGAGAGGCCTGATCATAAACCAACGTCATTTTGAAAGACTCCAAAGCCTTGGCAGAGTTGCCATCCAAGCTATAAGCCTCTCCCATCGCAAAGTAGTAATCCGCTTGCGTACGCATGTAGAGAGGATCCAAAGTAGCACCTTCACCTGCTGCTATCACAGGAGGTCCAAAAGAAGCAGGAGCTCTGTTTTTGTCATCGTAGGAAGATTCGAAGTAAGGGGCTTTATCCGTCTCTTGCGAAGTCAGAGTCGCACAGGCTGTTAAACCTAACAGAGGAAGGGACATCACAATCCTAGTGTATAAAGACATTGGCTCTCCTTGGTCACTAGGCTGATCGGCTTATTTTGAGAGCACCTTGATGCATCAGCACAGGATCGCGACGTTTAGCGGGCTTTTTTTGTCTAATTTTGAGTCATGCTCAAAAGCACCCCAAGATCATCTCCGGCGTAGAGGGGTTGGTCTTTCAAAGCAGCTTCCTCGTCATCCAATCCAGCCGTCTCCACCCTTTGATTAGGTCCAGCTGACCAGATCAAGATGCGAGTCTTGCCTGAAGGATCTGCAGAGAGAATTCGATAGAAATAAGGCTGTCCCCAGGGATCGATACCCATTGTTCCTGTCGTGCGGATAGAGGAAAGGGAAACTCCGTCCTGCTCCGCCACAGAAGCGGGTCCCCGCCCCAAAGCTTGCTCAGAAGCAGCACGATTTTTTAATGCTTCGCGGTAAATTTGTACAACTTGGTAGCCGACGACCTCGGCCTTTTGACGAGCGGCTTCTAGCTGAGAGTCCTGCATTTGCCTGTTCCAGGGAGTCGCGATGATCGCGCTAGAGAGCCCCACCAGACCAAACAAAACCAGCATTCCAGACGACTTAAACTCTTGTTTTTCTTTGTTTTTCATCAATCCTTTTCCCTGCAAGGCGACCCGTTTGAATATTCTTCGGCGTGCCGCAGAAAAAACTTTAGACAAAGGTCTGTAAAATCTCGGGAATTATTCACTAGTTTCTTGTTTGTTTGACGCTTAAAGTCTTTTCTTTTGAGAAGAGGACCCCTTGACAAGGGGTGGCGGCAGAGATAGGTTGCGCCCATCTCCAGGGGAACACTGAATCATGAAGACAGTTATCTCCTTGAGACTTTGGGGAAATTTCAAATTGGGAGGCACTTTGATCAACCAAAACGAAACGCTAACATCGAAGCCAAATTCTAAAGTTAAAATCATCAAGCGCTATCAGAATCGCAAACTCTACGACACTCAACAAAGCTGCTATGTGACTTTGGATGATATCGCAAAGATGATCCGCACTAACGAAGAAGTGATGGTTATCGACAACAAATCTAAAAACGATATCACGGCTGCAACTTTGACTCAGATCATTTTCGAAGCTGAAAAGAAAGCATCTCAATATGCTCCTCTTTTCACACTTCGTGAAATCATCCAAAACGGTAACGGCAGCATCTCTGGTTACTTGGCTAAGCTTGGCGCATTCCCTCAGGATTATATGACTAAGCAACAAGTAAACACTGTTGTTGAACACGCTTCTAACGACAGCACGAAACAAAATTTGGAAAATCGCGTAGCAACAGCTGCAACTCGTTACAACACAGACACGACTGCAAAAGTCGCTGCTGAAAAAGCAACTGTATTGCCTGGTTTGCAACAAGACGACGAAACTCCAAATCTTCCAGGAACTTCTTTGTTGAACAACTAAGAGACTTGGTTCTTCGTTCGCAACTCTTTTAAGAGTTTATAAAACCCACACCTCATAAGTGTGGGTTTTTTATTTTTGCCTTCTCTATACTCAGTCTCATCTGGTGAACATAGCCCCTCCCGGAGGAGGCGGCCGCAGCTTGTAGAGGATTTCCGCTCACAATAGATCACTTCATCTCGTAAAAGTCGAAACACAGACTGTAAGGCTTTTCGCAATCAGAGGCATTGATGATCTTTCTATATTCGTCCAGATGTTTTACCAAAAGAGTTTTGATTTCCATGAAGTCTTCTTCCGAAATGGAGATAATAGAAGAGTAGTGAAAATCCCTGAGAACTGCTCTCCACTACTGATAGTTTGAATAGGTACTATATACTGTTTTTCAAATAAATTGAGGTCTTCTGGTTTTTTTGAAAACAACTCAATCTGTTTCGAAAATTTGTCTTTTTTAGGTCTATTAAAACGATAGTATTGAGAGACCCCACCTGACTTTTCTTTATTCTCATACTCACCATTTTTAATATAGTCAGCTAGTGCCTGCAAAAATTGGGGCTCTGGCTTGATGAAGACTACAATATCTAAGTCCTTGGTTGCTCTGAATTCACCACCTATCTCCGTCATCAGTAGATCGCCAGCAACCCCACCCACCAGAGTGTAATAATCTTTGTAAGAAGCAAAGTTTTCGATAAAATGCTTGAGGCCATGTACCATTAAAAATTACCTATTATATTATTTAAAATCTCTTTAAGAGCTATCTGCGTACGATCATCGTCATCATCCTTCATGCTCATATATAGAGACAATGGATCAACCGAGGAACCCTCTATTATCACTTCAGGGGCCCACTCCCATACCTCGAGACAAACCTTGGCAAATTCCCTTGGTACCGGTTTTAGTTGAGCTTCCAGCCGAAGAAAATTCCTTTTACCCACGGCTTGAGTCAACATATCTCCTGAGTCAATCATCGTCAGACTCCCTAAAGCGGTGTAACCCGCGATCCTGCTCTTGGGGACTTTTGAATTCAAGTATACTTTCTTTACCAAAGGACTTCCCAGAAGCCTTTCGGCTTTCTGCCACAACTCTCTATCTGGTAAAAATTGAACTCGCTTGCTGGTTCCTTCCTTTATGATATGAATAAGATTTAATGCCTTAAGTTCCTCAACAAAGCGACTTGCATGCATCTTTGAGATAGCAAATTTTTCAGCTAGCTCACTGATAGTTAACATGTGAATATCACCCCGAACAATTTGGCGAATAATTGCAACCTTACACCAAGTAGTTATTTGAACCGGCAACCTCAGCTCTTTATCCTTTACGTTTTTAACGACAATAAGTGCATCCGGAAAAAATAAATTTCCTGCTCTATCAGAGTAATTAACTTTTTTTTCTATAAGAGCTTTTTGCTGCTGTATTTTGAGCTCATGGAAAGAAAATAAGATTGGAGCATCAGTAAATTTCTTGATTAGATTTTGGTGGGCCAAAACTTTTTTAACTTCTACCTCTTCAGAAGTGGCTTCCGCCAGAATAAATTCGATTCCTTGGACAGTGATTTTTTTAAAGTGATAGCTATTTGCAAGCAAATGAGGAGCTCCTTTTGGAAGAATCCAATCGCCGCTTAAGTGAATTACTTTAAATGACAATAACTCGCTCAGAAGAGAGTTATTCAAATTTATCTTCATATTTATGATTTTAACATTATTTTAATATTATTAACATAAAAATATTATTAAATTAAAATTTATGTTAAAATATTGATATTACACAATTTTTATTAATGATCTCAATGAGAATGACAAACTCCATTCTGCTACATAAGGAAAATCACTTTGCCAAGTTCGCAGATAACCAAATGGAAGCGACATATCTACTAAAAAATAAAGATATCTTGAAAGGAATCATTTTTTAATTAAAGGGATGTGGAAAAGATGTAACCTTAAACGGAATATCATGTGATTTACAAAATCTCTCTATTCAGGGCTCATTTATCTTTTCCCTTATCAAAGAAACGAACTTGAAGATCAATTCGATCAGCATTTTTTGTAAGCCACAAGTCTAATGAGTCCATATTTTCCAAAGCGGAGTGCCTGCGTATATTTTTGACAAATCTAATTTAAATCTATTCCGAGCT
>JBCECD010000006.1:0-7147 GCA_039206745.1 Bdellovibrio sp.
AGTCAACGTGAGCGTAGTGACGTTTGTCAGTTTCGTACTCAACGTGAGTTGTAGAAATCGTGATACCACGCTCTCTCTCCTCAGGAGATTTATCGATTTGATCATACGACATCGCCTGAGCTTTACCCGCAGCTGCCAAAGTAGTAGTGATAGCAGCAGTCAAAGTTGTTTTACCATGGTCAACGTGACCGATTGTGCCGATGTTTACGTGCGGCTTCGAACGGTTAAATTTCTCTTTAGACATTTCTCCTCCTGAAGAGATTATTTTATAAGTCTTAAACCCTCTTAATACAAAACAAAGTAACAAGTGGAGCCCATGATCGGAGCCGAACCGACGACCTCACCCTTACCAAGGGTGTGCTCTACCACTGAGCTACATGGGCCCATAAGATGCCAGATAAATCCTCTCGCCGCTTGCCATCAACGTAACAATGCACGTTTCCGCCAGCCTTAAAGGCTTTATCTCGCATCTTATGGCTATCTGAAATTTGGAGCGGGAGACGGGTCTCGAACCCGCAACCCTCTGCTTGGAAGGCAGATACTCTAGCCAATTGAGCTACTCCCGCCCATCAGAATGCCCGAAGAGAATTAAAATTCTCTTCCCAATTTTTACGAATCAGCACTGTAATGGTGGACAGGGAAGGATTCGAACCTTCGTAGACGTAAGCCAGCGGATTTACAGTCCGCCCCCTTTAGCCACTCGGGCACCTGTCCAAATTGTCGTGTTGACTCAGAAAAATTGGAGCTGGTTATGGGACTCGAACCCGCAACCTGCTGATTACAAATCAGCTGCTCTACCAATTGAGCTAAACCAGCATTACTGAGATAACCGGATTGTTTTACGGATAAAACCCATCCTCGTCAAAGATATTTATTGGACAAATTACAATTTTTTTTGATTTCCGCGCACCGCGTGCTGCCGCATCGTCTCTGTCAAGGCCATCGCCGTCGCCACCGAGGCATTATAACTGGCCGAAGAGCTGGCTTGCGGAATAAACACAAGTTCGTCACACAAACGCTCCGTCGTCACGCGCATCCCCTTCTCTTCAGAACCCACCGCCCATACAACCTTCTCGGGCAGATCTAAATCAAACAGAGACTTTTGCCCGCGCGGACTAAGCCCATAAATCCAATATCCATTTTTTTTCAAATTTTCCGCATGGTTAGAAAAATTCGTCGTCTCTTCCACCGGCACATGCTCAACTCCGCCACAAGCCACCTTATGCACAGTCGGAGTCAAACCCACAGCACGATCCTCGGGAATCATCACGCCCTCAACTCCCATCAGCCAGGACGTTCTCATAATAGCACCCAAATTATGAGGATCTTCAATACCATCCAATAAGAGAACAATCGACTTTTCGAGGTCAGCCAATTTTTGCATATTAAAAGCAGGAGCTCCCTGTACAAACAAAGCGGCCCCTTGCTGGGAAGGACCGAATCGCTCCAAAGCCCCCTCCGGCTTGACTTCAATTTTCAGCTGAGATCTCAAAGCCATCTCTTGCATCTCTCGCAAATCCGCCGAGTGCTCCCAGCCTTGCCGCAACCACAACCCCTTCACATCACGAGGACGAACCTTGAGGGCTTCATTGATGGCATGCGTGCCGATTACTATACGCCACTCTTTAGGGATTGCATTTTCAGAGCGTCCTCCCTGAGGACGAGGTGAACGGGCAGAGGAAGGGCGCGAAGCTCCTCCCCGAGACGGAGTCGAACGGAAATTATTTTTCTTCATATACAGCCATCACAAAATCAGTCGCAGTTTCTTTTATATTTTTCGCTTCGAGAATAGGTCGCCCTACCACCAATGCAGAGGCTCCTTTACGCAGAGCCTCTTTCGGTCCCATAATACGCTTCTGGTCACCAGAATCCTGCATACTAAAGCGAATTCCCGGAGTGACAAGATAAAGATCGCGACCCTGTAAAAGGTCCAATTCCTGAGGAGAACATACGACTCCCGACAAACCCGCATCCTGAACCAAGTTCACTAACTCCACCACATGCTGAGACACCGGCTGCTCGCGCATCACCGCTGGCAACGAAGACTGATCCCACGAGGTTAAAATCGTCACAGCTAAAATACGAAAAGGTCTCTGCGCATTCAGCTCTTTCTCCACCGTCGCCATTCTCTTCAAAGCCTCAGCTCCACTCATCGCATGCACCGTCACCAGAGAGGCGCCGGCATCAAAGCTTGCCCGCACCGCCGCCTCCATCGTCGAGGGAATATCAAAGTGTTTATTATCTAAAAAAATCGGCGCCCGCTCCGCCATCTCTTGCACCAGCTCTTTTCCGTAGCGCAAACACAGACGCGGACCTAACTTGATCCCTCCCACAATCTCACCCACTTCGTCGGCGATTCGCAATGCCTGATCACGCGTGTCGACATCCAAAGCCAATATCAAGGGGTTTCTCATGGGCTGAGCGCGGAGGTTTTTCTTCATGCTGTCTCCTGATTTTTATGCAGCTTCTCACTTCCCTTAAAACGACGCAAGAGCCTCAGCGTCGCTTCATGAGACATTTTAGTTCCCCAACATCTCATTTTAGCACTCTAAACAAGGAAAGATCTCCTTGCGAGGAGCTTTCTTATATACTGACCTATATGGAAATATTAAAACCGCGCCGCCGGCTGATTGTGAACCGTGAAGTTCAGTATGATGTCCTCATGCACCTTAGTATTCTGGTTGTGTCCTTATTTTTGGCCCAAGTCCTGGCGGCTTCGCTCTTTCTCTACCACTATCGCGAAGTGATCCCGACCATGTCCGCATTGGATTTCATCTCTCGCTTTCGTATCAGTTTTTTAGTGTATCAACTGATTCCTTTAACCTTGGGACTCTTGATTGGCTCTTATATCTTTAACCGCCTGACCAGCCGGATTGCCGGGCCTCTTTACAATATGAAGAGAATCCTTCACAGCGTGGATCAAGATCGCTCCCGCGATCTCGAAATCAAGCTGCGCGAGGATGACTATTTCCAGGAAGAGATCGAAGACATCAATCGTGTCCTGCTCAAGAGACGAATTAAATAACCTTCCTATTCACTATTCAGGTTTAGGTAAGCTCTTTACGAACTTCAAAATCTCTGCGGCGTGGCCTTCAGCTTTGATTTTGCGGAACTCCCCTACCAGCTTTTGATTTTCATCTATGATAAAAGTGCTGCGCTCAATACCCATCACTTTTTTCCCGTACATATTCTTTTCTTTGAAGACTTCAAAAAGCTGGCAAATTTCTGTCGTCTCATCAGAGAGCAGCTCGAATTTAAAATCATATTTGCAGATGAATTTGTCATGGGACTTTAAGCTGTCTCGGGAAATACCGTAGATCTCTGCATTGAGCTTTTTAAATTGCGGCAAGAGTTCATTAAACTCAATACCTTCTGTGGTGCAACCGGGAGTGCTGTCTTTAGGGTAGAAATACAGAACCAGTTTTTTACCCTTCTTTTGAGACAAACTGAGAACTTCACCACTGGAAGAAGGTAATTTGAAATTGGGAACTTTTTTACCCACCGCAACTTGCGCCATAGAGACCTCCGCTGGAATCAATATCTTGGGAGGCTCTAAGGGTCAACCGTGAAAACTGAATCCCTTTTTTCAGGACGTCGCTCTTCCGCTCTTGCAGTTGAGGTTGCGATTGCGACTGAGACTTCGAACGCATTGTTAACTTGCAGACTCCAATGGAAGGAGGTCTTCACCTTTTGCTGTGGATCTGGTAGGTCTTTTGGCGCCCGCGGAAACTCTGTCCAAAGGAGAGAGGTTCTGCACTTTCTCTCCTTTGATAACATGAACCAGGCTGCCGATGATATTTTTCAAACTCTCCGCCTGAGCCGAGAGTTCTTCGGCAGAGGCAGCTGTTTCTTCCGATGACGCGGCATTGACTTGAGTGACTTGATCCAACTGATTCATCGCTTTGCTGATTTGGGAAATACCATTGGACTGCTCAACGCTCGCTGACGAAATCTCTTGGTTGAGGTGAGTCACCTTATTCACGGCACCCAGAATTTCTGTTAAAACACCACCGCTTTTTTCCACTTGGTTACTGCCTTCACCGATTCTTTCCACGCTGGACTTGATCAGCTCGGCAATATCTTTCGCAGCCACAGAGCTGCGTTGAGCGAGAGTTCTCACGGCCTCGGCCACCACGGCGAATCCTTTTCCTTGCTCACCCGCACGTGCCGCCTCGACCGCCGCGTTTAAAGCGAGAAGGTTGGTTTGGAAGGCGATATCATCAATGACATTGATAATATCAGCAATCTTTTTAGAGTCCTTTGAGATTTCACTCATAGAGGAGATCAGGGTCGACATTTCTTTCTCACCACGATCGACGATTTGACTTGCTTGCTGAGAAAGAGTGGACGCCTGGCTCGCGCTGTCGGAGTTGACTTTCACCATGGAAGAAAGTTCTTCGATAGTTGCCACCGTCTCTTCAAGCGAAGAGGCCTGCTCCGTTGTCGCTTCGGATAACTTCACTGATGCTGCTGCAATTTGCTGGGAAGCTGCAGAAACATATCCTGAAGACTCAGACAGCCCCTCAATAATGCTGTTGATAGATTTAGTCAAAGAACGCAGAACTAATATTCCGATGGCCATCCCGATCAATACGGTCAGAATGCTTGCCGTCAACATCAGATTACGAGCCTCTACATAATCGTTCTCGGCACTGATGGCATCTTGAGACATTCTCTCTTCATTTCTCGCAACCGTCGCATTGATAATTTCCTCACTGGAGGCCCGGATCGGATGCCCTTTTTCATTGCTCTGACTAAGGGCTTTGACGCGCTCGCCGGAGGCCACGAATTCTTTGACTTCTTTTAAATTCGTCCACCATTCACTATAAATAGCTTTGAACTTTTCCAACTCGCCTTTACCAATCTCTGTCGAGATCGCGTAGAGCTGATCCACTTTTTTCAACAGTTCATCATGGCGTTGCTCCATCAGTGCATCCATTTTTTGAATTCTTTCCGGATCTTGCTCTAGGATGTAATTCTTTTCATTCATCAACTGTAAGTAAAAAACAGCCTTAATATCTTTCACCAAAGAGACTCGGCTGGATTTTTCGGTAACAATCGAGTGCAAGACATCGTTGATCTTATTCATACGACTCAAGCCAATGAACGCAATAATTACCGAACCAATTATTAAAATGGTCATTACAAAATATATTTTAAAACTTAGACTTCGATTGCTCATCGATCCTCCAGAAAGGTTCCAACATAATTTCGGGAAAATCCAAAACTCTCTCCAAACAAATTTTATTGATACGCCCTCCCCTCCCCTTTAAAAACTTAACAAAAGCCTCTCAAAAGGTGCCTGGTGCTTTTTTGCGCCTACAGCGCGTTAAAGGTGAATGTTGTTTTTCTTTCGGATGCAGTGTCGTCGACTGGGGACAGTTCTTAAATATAGAAAATAATTTGATTTATTAGAACTATGACCGCAGTGATTCGCAATTATGAAAATCCCTAGCCTGGAAAAATCACCAGGCACCTTTTGTTCAGGCACCTTTTGTTAGAGGGCTTGTTCGCAGCGGATTTTAGTAAGACGAATAGCAGATTGAGTGTGGAAAAATTCTTTGGAGCGTTCGTCCACAGAATAGATTGTATTAGGTTTGATACCGTCTGCGCGCAGGACGCGATCAATAATTGTTGCGCTCATTTCTGGGCGCCACGTTGTAATGCGATGGCCGGTTGAGACGACGAAGAAAGTACTACGTATATTATCAGGAGTCTTTTCCCAAACTTTTTCTAATACATCGAGAGGAACGGCGAGATCATAACTTCCTCCTATAATAGTCAAAGATTGATGGGCCAGTCTTTGGACCATGTGGGGAACATTCATATCACGAATTCCTAAAGCCATGCGTGTTACAGCTTCAGGCTTCAGGGGGTGACTCAACATGCTGGGTTCCGATAGAGGATATGTGGTGTAAACCAAATAGCGGAAAAGCTCTTCAAAAACTTTTTCGCGATCCGCACCAGGATTTTTCTCAAGATGATTTTTCACCATATCCTGAAGCTGATTGTCTTGAGGCTGCACCGGCTCCACGAAAGGGGCAAAGGTAAAAGTATGCAGAACTTTTTCAGGATAAGTACCTGCGAAGCCAAGAGCAATGCCTCCACCGTATGACAATCCCGCAACGACGACCTTCTTTAAACCAAAGAACTCTAGGAGTGCTTTCACATCTTCCACTTGTTTTTTCCAATGAAGATCACCGAAGTTAGTCCCATTGATTGCAAGCGTATTATTTTGCCCACGAAAATCAAAAGCCAGAACTCCGTAGCCCTTTTCTATCAAACTAGGTTCCAGACTTCGCCAGTTATCAAGGCCATCCGGCAAACCATTCATCAGAACAACAGTCGGCATTCCCTCTGTCGCTTTATTGTGACGGGCATACAGAACATTGCCATTATTCAGCTTCACAAAAGCACCGTAACGAGTTTTTTCCGGAACGTCTTCCGTCAGAGCCGCCATCTCCCGAACTCCTGAAGACCAATAATTAAACCATGGCAAAACCTGAGCCTGCACCTCAGCCTGCAAAAAACAGAACATTATTGCGATTATTTTTGCATATACGCTCTGACCACGTCTCATTACGTATCTTCCTCTGTTATTCTCTCAACAGTGTAAAATCTTTCACTGATCAGCTATGCAAAAGATGGGGCAGCCTCTTCTCCCCCTAGATTTCGATACAATCCACAAAAGTGTTAAATCAACAAAGAAGTAGTATAAAAACTCCAGGATGAAAAATTCCCGGAAACAAAACAACCAACGAGCATCAGGTAATTTTTTCAAAAGCAGGGAGAAGGTGCCAGAAAAAGGTGCCAGGTGATTTTTTCAACCAATAATACAACACAGGCCAGGAATATTCATATAACTCTATCTCTTTGCCCATTTAAATCGATCCCAGAACAACTTCGAACGGGAAAAGTGACCTCTTCACATCACCTTCCCCACCTCATGACGCACTGTAGGCGTAAAAAATCACCAGGCACCTTTTATTTGGCCGGAGCCGGGGGTTGTGGTGCCTAGGGACCAGGCTTTGGTGTTTTTTTGGTGGAGGAAGGTGAGGATGGATTTGGCTTGGGATTTTTTTACGAGGAGCGTGAGGCCAATGCCCATATTGAAGGTGCGAAAAAGCTCTTCGCGGGGAATGTCCAA
>JBCECD010000006.1:7157-20979 GCA_039206745.1 Bdellovibrio sp.
AACAGGGGCGATTTCGTCGAGAGTCGGCCAATTCTCCAGATGGAAATCGAAACGGCTGCTCATGCGCGGAATGTTGTCAATACCTCCGCCCGTGATGTGAGCCGCAGCTAAAAGGCCTTCCGGGAATTTTTTGCGGAGCTGAGTGAAGATGTCGACATAAATACGTGTCGGCTCCAAAAGCTGCTCCATCAACTCCACCTCATCCTCTCGAACCAGCTTGCGCAATAACGAATAACCGTTCGAGTGAAAGCCACTGGAAGCCAGACCTATCAAGACATCACCTGCCTCCATTTTTTCATCCGTGAACATCTCCTCCGGAGAAAGTTCACCCACGCTAAAACCCGCCAAATCGTATTCGCCCTCTTTGTAAACCCCCGGCATCTCTGCCGTCTCGCCACCAACCAAAGCCATTCCTGATTGACGGCAACCATCCACCATCCCGGCAATCAACTCTTCACTCACCCGGGTATCAAGCTTGCCAAAAGCCATGTAATCCAAAAAGAACAAAGGCCGCGCCCCTACACACAAAAGATCATTCACACACATCGCCACCAAATCAATGCCGATACCGTGATGCCTGTGTAACCTCTGCGCCAGTTTCAATTTTGTGCCCACTCCATCAGTGCATGAAGCCAGATACTTGTCTTCATTCAACTTATAAACTGCGGCAAACCCGCCGATCCCCTCCAGCACCTGATCGTTGAAAGTAGTCGGAACCAAAGCCTTGATTCGCTCAACAAAAGCATCCGCTTTTTCTACATCTACGCCCGCCGTTTTATAATCGATCGACATCGCTCACCTCTTCATCCACATTTATTTCAATCAAAGCCAAAAGCAAAATTCAAAAATCAGACTGCCCCGCCGTCACAGACCAGTTCCGGGAACTTCAGAGTCCCATACTAATGCAGAAAATGTCTTCGCCCCGTAAAGGCCATCGCCACTCCCAAACGATCTGCCTCCGCAATCACTTCCCCATCCTTCACCGAACCCCCAGGCTGCACAATATACTTCACGCCCAAACGCGCCGCCACTTGCACCGAGTCGGCAAAAGGAAAGAACGCATCCGAAGCCAACACCACTTCCGCCGTCTGCGATGTCGACACGCCCTTATCCTGCAAACGTGAGGTGATCAGTTTTTCAATACAATCCACCCGATTGGTCTGTCCACTTCCCATCGTCAGTAATTCAAACTCCGGCCCCTCGTGACGGCACAGAGCAATGGCATTGCTCTTCAAATTCTTAACCGCCAACATCGCAAAGCTCGCCAAACGCTGTTGTTCGGAAGAGAAACTCTTTTGCGTCACCACTTTCATTGCCGAGAGATCAAAAGTATCCTGCTCCTGCACAAGAAGTCCCCCTTCTATTGCCCGCACCTGCCAAGCCGGCTGAGATTGCAAATTCACTTCCATAACACGGCAGTTTTTTTTGAGCTTCTCGCGTGCTGTTTCCGCAAATGAAGGAGCTAAAATCACTTCCACAAATTTTTCAGAGAAAAAAGCGGCAATCTCGTCAGTCACAGGAAAGTTCAAACAGATGATGCCACCAAATGAACTCTTCTCATCCCCTTTCCAGGACTTTTCTAAAGCTCGCAGCGGAGACTCCGCAATCGCCAAACCACAAGGCGTATTATGTTTCACAACCACAGCCGTCGGCAAAACCTTGCCAGTGGTTTGTTGCCACTGCTGAACATCTTGCAAGGTCTTTAAAGCAAAATCCGCATCGAGATAGTTATTGTAGGACATCTCTTTTCCCTGCAAAGAGCGCGCATGAGCCAAGCCACTCTGGAAAGGGTCTTTCATCACAAAGGCCTTCTGGTGAGGATTTTCCCCGTAGCGCAAAGTCTCACCCGCTTGCTGAGTTAAGAAACCCGCAATAGCCATATCGTAAAAAGCAGTCATCGTATAAACACGAGCCGCGCATTTCTGACGAAACTCGAGAGTCGTGGCGCCCTGATGACTTGCGTATTCCTGCAAAAAGGTCGAATACTGCGATGGTTCACATAACACCGTCACAGAACGGAAATTCTTCGCACCTGCCCGCAACAACGTGGGGCCACCAATATCAATATTTTCAATGCATTCGTCGAAACCACTTTGTTTCTTCAAAGTTTCATGAAAAGGATAGAGATTGACGACCACCAAATCCAAAGGCTGAATTCCCAGCTCGCGAGCCTGATGAACATCATCAGTATCTTCTCGGCGATACAACAAGGCCGAAGCGATTTCAAAACTGATCGTCTTCATACGCCCCTTGAAAGCCTCTCCCTTCCCACTCAGCGTTTCCACCGGCGTGACGGACAAACCCGCCTCTTGCAAAGTTTTGGCGGTCCCTCCACTTGCGATCAGCTCGACACCTTGACGGGCCAACGCTTGAGCCAACTCCACCAAACCCGTTTTATCCGAAACACTCAACAGAGCTCTGCGAATCTGAGTCATCTCTTTTCACTCCTTAAAAATTCCACCGCACTTTTAAAAAATTCCAAACCCCAAGCCTTTTCAGCAAAAGGCACATGCCAATCCTGCACCGCCGCCTCAGGATGCGGCATCAATGCAAACACCAGTCCCGAAGGATCACAAACTCCAGCAATCTGCGCCACCGCTCCATTGACATCTTCGGAGTAACGCAAAACCACTTGCTGGCGTGCCAGCAAACGCAGCAAGACACTCTCTTCCCCACAGACAAAACGCCCTTCACCATGGCGAATCGGCAAAACAAATTTCAACGGTAAAGAACGAGTCCAAATGCAAGGAGACTGCTCATTTCGCTGAAGCTCAATCCAACGATCCATAAAATGCCCCTGCTCGTTCTTCACCAGAGCACAGCTACGCTGAAAATCTGCGTCTGGCAATAAACCCAAACGCACCAAAGTTTGAAAGCCATTACAAATACCCAAGACAGGACGAGTCTTCACAAACTCCTGCAACTCCGTCTTCAAGGTGTTTTCCAATTTCAAAGCCAGAATCTGTCCACTGCCTAAATGATCTCCAAAAGAAAATCCGCCAGGGAAAACCATCGCTTGATAATTTTGCAGAGAGCGGGGATTTTTCAACAGCTCATTGACATGCACTTTGCACGCCTCTCCGCCGGCAGCTTCAATCGCCAAAGCTGTTTCATTTTCACAGTTGATCCCATCACCCCAGAGAACTAAAAATTTAGGCTTGATAGACATCTGTCACCCCTTTTACCCAACGCGCTTTCAAAGCCGCCACACTCTCGGTCTGTACTTCTCCCTTAAAGCGCCAAGACATCTCCGGCGTCGACACCACTTCACCCACATGGCGACACTGTCCTGCAAAATGAGCTTCAAAAACCGAGCGATTCGCCGTCGACACACTCACCACAAAGAGAGCCCCTGTTTCAGACCACAGCTGATTCCACGACAGAGACGAGAGATCCAAATGAACTCCCAAATCATTGCCAAAGCAAGACTCTGCCAAGGCCGTCATCAGCCCTCCCTCAGAGATATCATGACAGGAGTGCAGAAGATTTTTCTGAATGCCGGCATGGATTTTTCTATACAACTCACCATGTTTCGCCAAGTTCGGATACTCCGGAGTCAAAACAGCCTCCGCCCATTCGAACTCCTCCGAGAGCACCGATGCATACAAACTCTCTGTGAGCTGACCTAAAATATAAACTGCATCTCCCGCTTTCTGAAAAAATCCCGGAGTGGTTTTTTCGGCATCAGGCACTCTCGCCAACGCCGTCACCAGCAAAGTGGGAGGAACGGAGATCTTCACTGTCTCGCCCGATTTTGTCTTACCAATGAAATCATTTTTCATGCTGTCTTTACCACTGACAAAAGGAGCGCGGAAACTCAAAGCCGCCTGATAAAGCCCCTCACAAGCACGAACCAATTGCGCCATCTTATGATGAGCATCTGGATTGCTCACCTTTTCGAGAGGATCAGGCCAGCAGAAATTATCGACCAAAGCCATTTGCTCGGGATCAGCTCCTGTCGCCACCACATTTCGCACAGCTTCGTCGACAGCTTTTTGCGCCATCAAATAAGTGTCATAGTAAGAAAACTGCGGGCACAATCCATTGGAAATCGCAATGGCATTGCCAGGCTCACCTCCATGCACAGAGAGATCCAAAACACCGGCATCATTTGCACCTTGCTGAGTGCGACCTCCGTAGGGCTTTAACCGCGTGGCCCCTTGCACTTCATGATCGTAGTACCGCACCAGAGGCTCACGTGAAGCCACATTGGGAGAGGATAAAACTTTTTGCAGTGCCTCGCTGACAACCCGAGCAGAAGGAGCAGATAATGCTGCCTTCGGTTTTTCGCGATAAAACTCACGATAGACCTGAGGTCCCTGAAAGTGAGCTTTGATCTTCATACGACTCAGCCCCTCATGCAGGAAATGCAAATCCAACTGCGCCAAAGGAGTCGTCCCATACAGAACTTCAAACACACCTCCATCAGTGAACTCACCAAGAACACTGGCTTCCACACCCATCTCCCGAGCCAGTTGCAGGAAACTCTGCACATGTTCAGGGCGAACGGCATAGGACATTCTCTCTTGCGATTCGCTGATCAACATCTCCCAATATTCCATTTGCTCGTATTTCAAAGGATGTCGACTCAAATCCAAACGAGCTCCGCCTGACAGCTGCGCCATCTCCCCGATGGAAGAGCTCACGCCGCCAGCACCATTGTCCGTGATCGCACCAATCCAACCGCGATCCCGCGCCTGCAATGTAAAGTCCAGCAGTCTTTTCTGGGTGATGCTGTCGCCGATCTGAACCACATTGGAAGACACCTGATCGTGCAAAGCTAAAGAACTGAAAGTCGCGCCATGCACACCATCTTTGCCAAGACGACCGCCAGCCACCACAATCAAATCACCGGGAGAGATTTCCTTCACTTCGGAACGACGACCTTGCACAGTCTTAGGCATCACACCCACCGAGCCCACAAAGATCAAAGGCTTGGCGGCAAATTCACTGGCAAAATAAAAACTGCCATTCACAGTGGGAATACCACTTTGATTGCCGCCCTCTTCCACACCCTGGTGAACTCCGCGGAAAATCACCCCCGGATCCTTCAGCAGCTCTGGCCGCTGAGGGGATTCTGCGGAAGGAAAAAGCTCCTTACGCGAGAGACAGAACACATCTGTATTGGCGATAGGCTTGGCTCCCAAACCGCAGCCGAGAATGTCGCGATTCACACCGAGGATGCCAGTCAAAGCTCCGCCGAAAGGATCTAAAGCAGAGGGACTGTTATGAGTCTCCACTTTCACACACACATTGATATTCTTATCAAAATCCACAATCCCGGCGTTGTCCTTGAATACGGAAACCAAATAACCGCAGTCCTCCAGATCCTTCGTGGCTTTTTGAATATAGCTTTTATAAAGGCTTGTGATTTTTTTTGCCCCCAATGCGGGGAAGGATCCCGGCTCCTCGGAGTACTCCACTTCAGCCGCAAAAATTTTATGCTTGCAGTGCTCGCTCCAGGTTTGAGCCAAACACTCCAGCTCCACCTCTGTGATCTTTCCATCCCAGCCCCACGGCGCGCGCTGCCGACGGACTTCTGCCGAAGAGAAATGCCGAATGATTGTTTGAATCTCTTCATCCACCAAAGCCAGACCGCGCTCGCGATTGATCTGCTGTAAAACTTCACTGTTCAAATCAAAAAGCAGTAATTGACGTTGCTCCATTGCAGGAGCATGCCAAAAAGAACTGAAGTCACGCCAAGAATTTGACACCGTCAATTCGGATCCCCGCGCCACATTCACCTTATGCAAGAGAGGATTGGCAAGGGACTGATATAAAACCTTCTCAATTTGCTTCTGAGTGAAGTCGCCGTGAATCTCTATCTCCCACCCGCTATGGGCTTCGATTCCAAACTCTTGCCAAGATGCTGTCTGCGCCGGAGAGAAAAGCATCAGCGCCTCCGTTGCGGAACGCGCGATATTATCGGTCACTCCCGCTAAAAATCGCACTTCGACATAGGTGGCTTCGGCCTGAAATAACGGAAAGTCATGCTGAATCTCTTCAGCTACGGGATCATAAAAAACTTTATCCAACAGGGAGGACAGCTTTAACTCTTGGGCTGAACCCGGCTTCTTCTCCAGCAACCAATACACTCGGCGCAGACGCAAATCCTGCACAGGTCCTTCTTGAGTCATGGCCTGCTTTAACGCTTTTTCGAGACTGTGATCGTAAAGACTGCGAACAGATATTCTTTGCATTATTGATCCTCTTTAAAAGGCAGTGTTTCAGGACTTCCCAGAGCAAGATCCGCCAGGAAACCCGTATACATTTTATGTTCCAACTGATGCATTTTCTCTTCAAACTGTGCCAGGGTCTGTTGAGTCGCCAACACAGGTATAACTTCTTGCCGCAACTGCGGTCCGGTATCGAGACCATCGTCCACCAGATGTAAAGTCACACCACTCTCCACAACCTGATCCTGATAAGCCCGGGCAATGGAGTTCACTCCAGGATAAGCTGGCAACAGCGATGGATGAATATTCACCACTTGACTGCTCCCTCGATGCCACCGTCGAACCTGATCTAAAAACAGCGGCGAAAGCAGACGCATATATCCCGCTAAAAAAATCCAATCCACTCGGTGCTCACGCAAAAGCGCCAGGACCTTCGACTCTTGGTCTGTGCGAGTGCTCGACACCGGCACCAAATAAGTTTTCACTCCCTCACGAGCTGCTTTCTCCAAAACAGGAGCTCCTTCCCGATCGGAGAGGACAAATGAGATTTCCACCTGCTGCGAGCTCAACTCTCGAGCTTTGCGAATCAAAGCCATGGCATTGGAACCATTTCCCGAAGCAAAAATAGCGATTCGCACAGACCTCATTGTCCGATATCCTCTCTAAAATACATGCCAGAAAAAGAAATGCGCTCCAGTCCCACATAAGCCCTGCGGCGCGCTTCCTCGCGTGAAGAGGCTAAAGCGGTCACTCCCACCACACGGCCTCCAGTATTGATCAGTTGCTGATCTTTTTTCTGAACACCGGCAAAATAGATATGAGAGGACGAATTCTCAGCAGCATCCCGTATCTGCAAAGGCTGATTCAAAAGCATCTCCGATTGTGGATAGCCTTGACTGACAGCCACCACATGCACGGCCACCTCCGAAGATGTTTGACAAGACACTGAGGGCAGACGATGAGTCACCGCCGCGTGAATCAATTCCGCAAAATCACTGCGCAGACGAGGTAACAGAGCCTGCGTCTCCGGGTCGCCCATGCGCACGTTGTACTCGAGAACATAAAGACCCTTTTCCGTCTTCATCAAACCCGCAAAAAGAAATCCCTGATAAGGCAAGCCCTGCTGTTGCAGACAGCGCAAAGTCCGAGAGAAGATCTCATGCAAATTTTTTTCATCCTCTGCGGAAATAAAATCACAAGGACTGTAGGCGCCCATTCCTCCCGTGTTGGCACTGAAGGGATCCGGTGTGATTCGCTTATAGTCACAAGCTGTCCCCAGAATGACAAAATCCTCACCATCACAGAGAGCAAAGGCCGACAACTCCCGCCCGATCAAACACTCCTCCAGCAGAAGAGGATAGCCAAACTGTGCTCCCAAACTCTGCACCGCCTCTTCGGCCTTCTTGAGATTTTCGCAGACCCAAACACCTTTGCCCGCAGCCAGCCCATCCGCCTTGACCACTAGAGGCTCGGCAAAGTTGTGAGTGCGCACTGCTAGCAGAGCCTGCTCAGCATTGGCTACCAGAGTACAGGCCGCTGTCGGCACATCCGCTTGACGTAAAATCTGTTTGCAAAAAAGCTTTGAAGACTCCAGCCGAGCGACCTCCGGCGAGGGGGCAAAACAAAATATATTCAAAGCTTCGAGGCGCTGCTTAAGATCCGAGAGAATCGCCGCCTCGGGCCCAACCACCACACAGGTCACACCCTGCTCTCGACAGAACTGCACAATATCAGTAGGGGTCTCCACGGAGGCACAAGACAATCCTGCCTGCACCATGCCCGCATTTCCCGGGCACACCCAGAGGGCTTGCACTGTCGGGGAACGCTTTAAAGCCTCAGCCAAAGCATGTTCTCGTCCGCCTTTGCCAACCACCACTATCTTCATACAGAAGTCCCCAAAACAGCTTGAGCTTTCTGATGCCAAAGCTTCAGAGTGCATTCCTCGGCAAAAGGCTTCGGCCTTCCCACGGCTCCCGCGACTTCATTGGCCAACGCCAAATATAAGAGAGAGCTGACTTCAATCTGCTCAGCCGTCAGAGGTGCCGGCACTTCTTTGAGTTCATTTTTGCAAATGCCCTTCCAATCCTGGGTTTTTCTCTCTTGAGCCAACTCCTTGGCTTTTTTAACAGCGGCATGCCAAGAGCTCGGGCCATAGAGCTGACGCAAAAATTCTTTTGAGAGAGGAAGACCTTCATACGTCAAACGCAATTCATCCGGCCCGATCGAATCCACCAGCAGTAAAGTGCGATCCCCGCCACTCTTGCGTTCACCAAAAGCATATTCCACTTTGCCATCCCAAAGTTTGACACCAAAAGAAGCAAATAAGTCATCCAACTCTTTCACTACACTTTGAGTTTGCACACGAATCGTTTGCAATTCTCCCTCCGTGACAACATTCATATCGCGGATTTCCTGACGAGTCAGATAACGATCTGAGGTTTCCAGTTTGGTTGAAAACTCAATCAAAGCCGGTTCGAAAACAGAAGCGGCAGTGGGCACCGTCGTCAAACCTAAATCCGCCACATAAGCTGGATTTTTCTTGAGGCGTCCCTCCAGGGAATTACCCTGCCCCAGATACTTGCGGAAAATCACTTCCAGTGGCACCAAAGCATGCAGAGGTCGGTCTTCATAAATCGAGTAGTCATATTGTCCTTCAACCCATTCAGGTCGCAGCACATTCACCGCCTGCACGGCGATGGAAGAAGAGTCGACAGTGGAGATATAATGAGAGGGAATACCCTTCTTCACCAGATGTTCAAAAAACGAAGCGGCCATGGAAGCCAGGGCTTCTCCTTTGCGGGGAATTTCATCGGGCATTTCACCCCAGTCAAAAATGGAATAGCGATTGCTGTATTTAAAAATCAGATTCTTTTCTTTTTTATAGAGATCTTTTACTGACCCTTTGTATATCAGCTCCATGCGGTTCTCCCTGTCTCAACAAGCTTTTTCCATTGCAAAACTAAATTTCCGATATTGTTGGCGCCCACCCAGGCTCCGCCTTGGCGAGCCTTGGCGTAGAAATCCAAAGCCAATTGCGCACTGGCCAACTGGTCTTTTTCACAGACAAACAAATTCAAGCCTTTTCCCTGTGGCACTTCCCAGGGACTGACAATCTCTCCCAAGCATCCCACGGAGGACGTCTCACCCCACTCGACCTTCACTCCGCTCTGTGCTTGGATTTCATCCAAAGCCTTGCGCAGAGGAGCATAAGTCTCCAACTGGCGATTCCAATGCATGACAATTTTATCCACTGGAAGAGCTTTCCAGCGCAGCAATTGTTCAGCGATTTCGAGATGATTCTCCTCCGTCACAGCCATCACCGGCACACCTTTAGGCATCTGCACAACAGACAGAAATGCATCCAACCCGGCAAAAGCTCCATTCACCGCGACACCAAAAACAGGTTTCGTCGTCAAAGAAGCCACCACGCCCGGCAAGTGAGCTGCAAGTCCCGCTCCTGCCACAAAAACATCAGCACCACATCCTGTAACCACCTCACGCACCCGCTCGGGATTGCGATGGGCCGAGGCGACTTCCATTTGCACAGAGCCGCATTTTTCGAGACTGCGACATAAAGGTCCGTACACTCTTTCATCACTTGCACTGCCAAAAAGAACCTGAATTTTCATAGAGGGGCCTCCGACTTTCCATCACCACCGATATTGTGTTTTCGTGTCTTCATAAAACTTTCCGCTGCCACCGGCACCGGGTAATCTCCGTCCAGGCAGGCACTGCACAGCTGAGGAACCCCGAGGCCTTCTTTCAAGCGAGACAAAGGCAAGTACACCAAACTGTCCACCTCGAGAGCTCGCGCCACTTCCTCTTCAGAACGCTGATGTGCCACCAACGCCTGCCCATCCGGGAAATCAATTCCATAGTAACAGGGATGGCGAATGGGAGGACACGTGCTGGCCAAATAAACTTTCTCCGCACCAGCGTCTCGCAAAAGTTGTATGATGCGCGCCGAAGTGGTCCCCCGCACAATGCTGTCATCCACCAGCAGGATTTTCTTTCCGCGAATTTCACTTTCAACTGGAGAGAGTTTCAAATTCACCATCATCTTTCTGAGCTCGGGAGAGTTGATGATAAAACTGCGTTGCACGTAGCGATTCTTGATCAGGACTTCTCGATAAGGCTTTTCCAACACTTCAGCCAGGCGACAAGCCGCGGCTCGCGAGGTGTCGGGTACAGGCGCGACGATATCGACATCCAATCCCTTGGCTTTCACTTCCTGAGCAAGGATCTCCCCTAAACGCAGCCGAGCCTCATAGACAGGACGACCGTGCCATTCCGTTTCGGAGCCAGCAAAGTAAATCCATTCAAACATGCAGGGACGAGGCTGCTTATCACTCAAAACATAGGAGTGAAAATTCAGCTCACTGTCGATCATAACCAATTCACCAGGGCGCAGATCGCGCCAGTATTCATAACCTAAACCGAAAAAAACCTGTTTTTCGGAAGCCAGACAATAGCTGTAACGAGAGCCTTTCTTTTTACGCCCAATCAACAGCGGGCGAATGCCATGCAGATCACAGAAGGCAAAAAGTCCCTGCTCCGCCAAAATACCGATAGCGCTGTAGGCACCTTGCACTTGCACTAAAAGTTCCTTGATGGAGGAGGCCAGCTTGTCAGGCAGACTTTGCGAGTCGGGACTGTTGGTCAAACCCACAGATGTCATGTGCATGAGAATCTCGAGATCGTTGCGACTGAAAGTCCAACGCTGTTTGCGCTCACGCAGGTAATTCACCACTTCGTCATAGTTGGTGACGTTTCCGTTGTGAATCATTCCCATACCATAGGGATAACTCAAGAAAAGAGGCTGCAGATCCTCTTTGTCGACCGTGCCGATAGTGGAATAACGGGTGTGCCCGATGGCCATGGAGCCTTTCAGGCGCTGCTGTCTTTCCACTGTGAATACATCTTCGACCAGGCCCAGATCCTTTTCGAGATGAAATTGTGAGCGCTCAAAATCGTAACTCAGAATCCCGGCAGCGTCCTGGCCTCGATGCTGAAGGGCGAAGAGTGCTGGATAAAGTTTTTCACCCGCTTGTTCTTCACCGATAAGTCCCACAACTCCACACATGAATCATGCTCCCCTGAAAAATAAAAACGGCGTCACTAGGACACCGTTTTTTTTATTTATATATTGTTGCAATTTTTTTCGGCACTTCGGGCGTTGAGACACACCGAGAGCGTGAGCACGGGCTTTCCACCCTGGACTGCCTCCGGAAGGAGGCCAAAAAAGCGATTTCTCCCTAAAGAACTTTCGCACTGTGCTCTCTCTTGTTTCAACTGGTTTTCAGAATACGAAAAAGCTAATGTGCTGTCAGAATTTGGTCAAGGCTCCTGACATAATCCTGACAATTCAACACATCTCGGCAGAACTTAGCGGAGTAGATATTCTACTTTAGACTCTCATGTGCGGGCGCGAGCCTGCACGAAAGAGTAGAAAAAAACAGCATTCGGATCGCCGGCCACTCGGCTCATCTCCTCTGTCATTCCCTGCACAATATCTTCCGAGACGTATTGGGCCGCAATCAACTGCTCACTGGCGCTGAGAAGCAGCTCTGTCCAATATTCAATACAGTCCTTGCGCGCCTGCGGATAGCGGTTGTCCAAAAACCAGGTTTTAATTTCCGTATGAATATCGTGATACCCCAACTGCATCAGGAAATTTCCCAGTTTAGCGCCGACGAAGGGATCTCCCTTTTGATCTAATTGATACTCGTTGAAAGCCATCCAATATTTCCAAACGTTGGGCGAGTAGGGATCCAAAAAGAACGAGGCGTTCATCACTTCCGTGATATAAATCGGAGAGCCTGGTCGCAACACCCGCCGCACTTCCGACAGAACCCGAATCGGATCTGGCACATGTTCCAAAATCCAGCACAGAAACGCACCATCAAAAGAGTTCGCAGAGAACTCCATATTCGTCGCATCCATTTCTTTTAAGTCATACCTTTTTGTCGCAAAGGGCAGCTGAGCCAGACGCGCCCGCGCCGAAGCCAATTGCTTGGTGCTGCGATCAATGCCCTGCAAGTGCAGCTCCGGAAAACGACGCAGCAGAATCTCACTCTGCGCACCCACACCGCAGCCCACCTCCAACAACTGGCGAACACCGGAGAGATTGATATTCTGATAGACAGTGTATTCACCGAATCGAGCTTGCTTGCGCAAACGCTCTTGTTCATCAGCGGTGAATCCATGCAGATAAGGGAAATCAGGGGGCTGGGTCATGGCTCGTCTCCTCTCGCAACTCTCTTTATCTGACCCCGTCTTCACAGAGGAGTCACGCCGATTCTTCCACTCCTGATATGACAACACATCAGGAACTTGACACACTGACTATTTTTTCTTTACGCAGGACTGCTCGAGAAATCCAATGAAGCGTTGGCGAAAGTCCAATCCTTTTTCACCAAAGAAAGCTTGAATGTGATATCCTCCGGGCACCCGCCAAAACTCTTTGGGACTTTCAGCC
The DNA here is from genome assembly GCA_039206745.1 of Bdellovibrio sp. Taxonomy (GTDB): domain Bacteria; phylum Bdellovibrionota; class Bdellovibrionia; order Bdellovibrionales; family Bdellovibrionaceae; genus Bdellovibrio. The sequence goes on from JBCECD010000006.1 coordinate 19,812, forward strand.
GCCGCAAAGACATCCTCTCCATTGCGAATGTCGACAATCGTATCCGCCTCACCATGCATAACCAACAAAGGAGTGGGCGCAATCTCTGCAATTCTTTCACCTGCCGCATAGGCATCTGTCATCACCACATAGGCCAGAGGTTGCAACAGCCAGGTCAGCCAATGTCGTCCTGCCACTCTCTGCGCGACTTTGCGATAGGATTTAAAGGTGCTCTCTACAGCCACCATACACAGCGGCACTTCTTTTTCATGGATCACAGAGTAAAGAGCAATATTGCCGCCCAAACTCTGCCCGAATACAGCCAGGGGCGGGGAATCCTTTTGGGCTGCGGTCCAACGCAAAACCTCTCGCCCGGACTGCGTGGTGGATTGTGGAGTGGGTTTGCCCGAGCTCTTGCCATAACCAGGATAATCAAAGATTAAAAATTCATAACCTTCGTAAAGAATCCAATAGAGCGCGCGAAAGTGCGAAGTGATATTTTCGGCATTGCCATGAAAGAAAATCAGTCGTGCCTTGGCCTTGCCTTGGGCTGGCTTGAACAACCAAGCTGAAATCTTCTCACCGCCCTCGTCGGTGATCTCAATTTCTTGAGGCTGAATCTCAAGCTTTGAGACATCGACATACTCACGCTGTGAAGGATGATAAAAAAGGTGCGTACAACCTAAAAATGAAAAACTGATGATTAACAACAGGAATCTAAGGCCATTCATAGCCCTTATTCAAAACTATCTTGAGTTCAACTTCTACAATTTTATGTAACGCCTCAGACGCAACTCGTAAAAAAAATTGATTTATCGTTCTTGAACACATTTGCTTGATCTTAAAATCAATTTTAATCACACTTGAATATAATTTTTAACCCGACATGGAGTCGAGTTCATTTAGGAGGATTTCAGATGAAAGCATTATTGGCTGTTCTTGTTTCTTTAAGTTTTGCAGGTGTTGTTCAAGCTGCTAGCGGTATCAAAGGTGATGGCACATACGGTACAGCTGGATGCGGTCTTGGTTCTCTTGTTTTCGGTAACGAAAAAGGACCTGTTCAAATCGTAGCTGCGACTTTGAACGGAACAGGCGTACAAACTTTCGGTATCACAACAGGTACTTCTAACTGCGGTGAAGGCGTTTTCGCAAAAGCGCCTCACCCACCACGGAGTGCATTTTCACTTCG
>JBCECD010000007.1:0-9502 GCA_039206745.1 Bdellovibrio sp.
GGGTAAAGGTCCTCGCCGAAAATGCCCAGGCCTTGTTCCGAGAGGTGGACGCGGATTTGGTGCATGCGTCCGGTGCGCGGTTGGGCTTCGATGAGGAGGCCCTGCGGATAAACTTCCAAACAGCGGAACAGAGTGTGCGCCTTGTCTCCACCAGAGCGGACAGAGTGCATTTTCATTTTCTTGGTGTGAAGATCCCGCAAGGGAGCTAAATGGTTTTCCACTTCCCAGCGCTCAGGTGTGGATTTTTTGGCCGTCAGACATAGATACGTTTTCTGAATAAGATGAGTCTTAAAGAGATGAGCCAAAGACTCATTGGCACTCTTGCTCTTCGTAAAGATCATCACGCCCGAAGTGTCCCGATCCAAACGATGATGAGAGCCCAGGTAAAAGGCAGACCCTCGCTCTGTCTGCATCTGCTTTTTTAAAAGAGAAAAAAAGTCAGGACGTCTTTTGTCCACCGTGGCCTGCGAAGGTAAGCCCGCAGGCTTTTCCGCAGCAAGATAGTATTCATCTTCAAACAGAAGACGGAAGATCATCGTTTGTTAATCATGCAGTATTCGAGATTGCTGTTGATATGCTGACGTTGCTCCGCCAGGTCCTCTTTGGATAAAGTGAACTCGTCCATATTGCAATTGTAGTTCGTCACCACTTCATGGATGGCCTGCACTTCATCCGCCGTCATATTCAAACGCCAGATAAGTTTGATCGTCAGCCAATCCTTCACATACTGGCAGCGATACATAAGATTGGATGGTAAATATTTATCAGGAGCCCGATCCCCTTTGGAGGTGTTCTCGCGCACACTCGCCGGAAGCAGGTGATTGCGATAGCCCATATAGTTCGCATAGAGACAGCGAGTTTTGTAATCCCATTTCCAGGCACCCGCAAGATAGGCGTGTTTCAGAGGAACCATGTGGTCAATTTGAATCTCGCGTGCATTCAAAAACTCTCTGTTGGAATAAGGATCCAACCATTTGCCTGTATCCACCACACAGCGCTTGTTGCTGCGATACGTGACGTCCGCATCGCTGTCGCGAACCAGGATCTTAGCACGAGTGTTCATGCAGGTGTCGTCCGTCGGATCATTGATCCAGCGTCCGAAATGCAATTTCCGGATGTAGTTCTCTTCGGGAGTCGGACGAGTGGTGTTATGTAAAGTCCACTGCAAAAGACTTAAAACAATAGTGCGGACAGATTGGAAAAGTGAGACGGGAGTGAGATCAACAGACTGGAATTCCTCCAGGAGGTCCTTCTCCGTGATGGTGTAGTATTCATTATAGACTGGTTCGGTTTTAGCTGCTGATTGGATTGCCTGGAGATCAACTTGAGCATGAACAGTGGTCGCCAACAGCCACGTTAATAATATCATTCCCTTGATATATTTCATCCGGTCCCCTCCGCGATTCGAATTAATTAAGCCGTACTTCGGAGTGATATTCAACAAAGAATGCGTCAGGATTGTGTTGAGAATTTCTTGCCTCGCAGCAAAAAAAGGGAAAGATGTTTTGTGTGCCCGCAGCATAGCTCGTCGCGGCGAAAAAAAATGAGCCATCTTGAAATGTTGTAGAAACAAAAAATTTCGTTAAGCTTGTGAAGACGACAACAGAGGAGATTCATAATGAAAATTCGTTCAACAATGATGATTGCACTTTTTGGTTTATTCATGGCAGCTTGTTCGCACACTGCGCATAAACACGAAAACTGCCAATGCGGTCATAACAAAGAGCAGAAAAAAGAATGCGCTGGCGGAGAATGCCCCGTCGATAAAAAGTGCGCAGACTGCCAAAAATAGAAGCAATAAATCAGAGGAAAAGGTGTCCCGATGAAAAGGTCCATGCTATGGGGACTTTTGATGGCGTCATGGTGCTCGGCGGCGAGCGCCATGACTCTTCGAGAGTATTTGCAAGAAGTGGAAAACCAAAATCAATCCGTAAAGTCCTTGCGAGTGGCAACGGATGCAGCGGGAGACCTTAAGACCGCCGGTGATATGGAACTCATCCCCGTGCTCACGGCTGAGTTGGGATACATTCATGATCAAAGTCCCTTCGGTCAATTTGCAACACTTGGCGCCAGTGATACCAAGACCACGAGTTACTCCCTCGGTCTGGCAAAAAAATTCTCTACCGGTACCGCTGTCAATATTTCCGCCACCACTTATGAAATCGAAAACACAGGGATCAGCATTCCTCAATTCACCCAGTTCAGCAAGTTTGGTGTGGGCTCGCTCGGCGTGGGTCTCAGTCAATCTTTGTGGCGCGATTTCTTCGGTCATGCCACACGCCTGCGTTGGGACCGTCAAGATGTTGCCACCGAAGCCACGGTCGGTCGCTATGATCTTCAGAGAAAAATGCTCTTGGTCGGAGCCGAGACTGCTTACTGGGATTATATCTATGCAAAAGAAAATTTAAAAATCAGTCAAGACTCCCTCGCGCGCGCGCAGCGTATAGAAAGCTGGACGCGTCGTCGAGTGAACGATGGTATCAGCGAGAGAGCGGATCTTCTCTCCTCGCAGGCCTTGGTCGCGGCTCGGCGCCTGCAGCTGATATCGGCGGAAGATGACATGGCCGCAGCCAAGCGCAGTCTGCGCGATTACTTGGAGTTGCGAACTGAAGACACACTTCCTGATATGAGTGAAAGCATTATGCACGATCGTGCTCTACTCTCCATGGTGGAAGGAGGCAAAGCGGGAAGAGTTGTGGCTCTCGATGCCTACTTAGCATCGCTGGATGCCAAAACCCGTTCTTTAGAAGCACAGGAAACAGAAGATACACTGCGACCAGATCTGATCCTTTCAGGATCTTATAATACCAATTCATTTGAAGAAGACATGGCAGAAGCCACCAAACATTGGGTGGATACTGATCGCCCCACAGCCAAGGTGGCTTTGAAATGGGTTTATCCTTTTGATCTGGCCCCAAAGAGTGCGGCACGTGAGGCGGCTCGCAAAGGGGCTTTGGTGGCGAAGATGCAAAGTGAACGCAAAGCTTTGGAAAGCGAGAGCGCCTGGATTGAACTCAATCGCCGCTATTCCGAGATGAGCAAACGCATGCAGGCGGCAGAAGAGATCTCGCGTTTGCAAACTGCGGCGGCCAAGGCGCAAACGGATCTTTTCAATAAAGGTCGTTCGATCACAGCCAATGTGATCAATGCCGAAGAAGATGCCGGCAATGCCGAGCTCACTCTGACTAAGCTAAGAGCTGAACAGCGTAAAATGGAAGCCCAAGCCCGACTCTTCGTGATCGTGGAGGAAAAATAGTTATGAATCTGCCCGGTCTCTCAATCCGTCGTCCTATTTTTATTTCTTGTATCGTGTTGTTGATGATGATTCTCGGGGCTTTTTCTCTGCGGAAAATGCCCGTGGACATGTTCCCGGACGTGACTTTCCCGGTTTTGTTCGTGCAGATCACCTACCCCGGGGCTTCGCCTCTAGATCTGGAAAAACAAGTTTCCAAGTTGATTGAAGATGAAGTCGGCAGCATCTCGGGCTTGAAAACCCTGACTTCAAACAATCTCGACAGTGTTGCGATTGTGATCATGGAGTTCCAACTGGGTACGGACATTAAAGAGGTCGAACAGGAAGTCCGCAATCGTCTCGGCAACATCCGCCGGGATCTGCCGACGGACATCTATGAGCCCGTGATCCGGCGTTTCGATCCGGCGGACCAGCCGATTGTCACTCTGGCGATCACCACGGAATTGCCCGAAGGTGAAGCCTATGATTTAGCCAATGAGACGATCAAGCCGCAATTCGAACGTCTGCGTGATGTCGGACAGGTGGATATCTTCGGTGGCCGGAAACAGGAAATCCATATTTTAATTGATAAAAATAAACTCCAGGATCGCAAAATCTCCATGTTGCAGATCTCGCAGAGAGTTTTAGACACTTCAAAAGATATTCCTATCGGTAAAATCGAAAACCCTCTCCGGGAAACCACCCTGAGAACCAGCGGAGAGTTTGACTCTCTCAAACAGATTGCCGAGGTGAACGTAAATTTCTTGGGCTCTGATCGTGCCGTCTTGATTCAGGATGTGGGGCGTGTTGTACGTAGCCTTGAAGATCAGAAAACCATGGGCCGCATCAAAGGCAAAAAAGCTCTCCTTATGAATGTCTACAAACAGCGCGGAGCCAACACCGTGGCGGTGGCCGAAGCTGTGCAAAAGAATATTCAAAAAGTGAATGAAAGTCTGAAGAGTCGCAACATTCAAGGGGAGATCAGTCTGGTGCGCGACACCTCTCGCCCCATCCAACTGAATGTCTATGACGTGAAAGAGTCGATCTTGATCGGTATCTTCCTCTGCGTGATTGTGGTGTTCTTCTTTCTGGGGTCGGCACGCTCCACCTTTATTACGGCCATGGCTTTACCCAACTCTCTGTTGGGTGGTTTTGTCATCATGTATGCAATGGGTTTCACCATCAATCTGATGACGTTGCTGGCGCTGTCGTTGGCGGTGGGTCTGTTGATCGACGATGCGATCGTGGTGCGGGAAAATATCTTCCGCCATCTCGAGATGGGGAAAAAACCCAAGGACGCCGCTCTCGATGGAACCAAAGAGGTGGCCATGGCGGTTATCGCCACCACTCTTGTGGTTATTGCTGTGTTCGGCCCGATCTCCTTTTTGCAAGGAATCGTGGGACAGTTTTTCAAACAGTTTGGTCTGACCGTGGTCTTCACCATGTTGATCTCGCTTTTCGATGCCTTCACAGTGGCGCCGATGTTGTCTGCATACATGGCTCACCCGAATGAGCATCATAAAGGCACGGGTTTTGTCGGGCGTATGTTGACAGGCTTTGATCGCTTTCAGACCTGGCTTGAGGATTGGTACGAAAAAGCTTTGCGCTTCACTCTCGGAAATCCGATAAAAATCCTGATCGCGGGAACTTTTATTTTCATCGGGTCTTTAGGAACCATCGCGTTCATTCCTAAAACCTTCTTGCCTTCTCCTGACAACGGCGAGTTTATGGTGAATGTCGAGTTGCCGGTGGGATCTTCGTTGATGGCCACCAGTCAGTTCACTGAAAAAGTCGAGGGTGTTTTTAATGGCGATCCTTCCGTGGACGTGGTGTTGACAGTCGTCGGCACAACAAACAATGAGTCGAATAAGTCCTCCTTATTTGTGCGGCTAGTAGAGCGCAAGCGTCGTAGTATGTCGACCACGGATTACAAAGAGCAGGTTCGTGAAAAGTTAAAACAGTTTGAAAAAGATGCGGTTGTGGCTTTAGGTGATATTGATGCTGTGAACTCAGGACAAAAACCACTTAATGTGAATATCAGCGGTGAGAACCTCGAAGAGCTCAACACCTACGCGCAAAAGCTCGTGGAGCGCTTTAAGAAAATCCCGGGGCTGGTGGATGTAGACACCAACTTCCGCTCAGGCAAACCGGAGTTCCATGTGATTTTCGATCGTAAAAAATCAGAAGCTCTCGGTGTTTCGACCGTGACTGCGGGAGCGGAGCTGCGCAATCGCACGGAAGGAAATGAAGATGCGATCTTTCGTGAAAACGGCATTGATTATAAAATCCGTGTGCGCTTTGAAGAGATCTTCCGCGATCTCAGAACACAGTTTGAAACCACACTGGTTCCCAATGCCAATCAGAATATGATTCCTTTGCCGAGAGTGGCGAAGGGCGAAGAGGCCATGGGTTATTCGCAGATCAATCGTCAGAATAAAGGCCGCTATATTCAAGTTTCGGGAAATATGGCGAAGGGCGGAGCTCTGGGCACCATCTCTGCGGAAATTGAAAAAATCGTGAAGACTGAGTTGCCGCCACCCGCAGGGATTGATTTCTCTTTCCAAGGGCAAGCCGATGACTTTAAAGAGCTGATCGAAAATATGCTCTTGGCTATCTTCCTGGGTGTGACCTTCATTTACCTGGTGTTGGCGAGTCTCTATGAGAGCTTCATCACGCCGTTCGCCATTTTGCTGGCCTTGCCCTTGGCGATGACGGGAGCTTTCTTAGGTCTGCTGATCTTCGGTAAGACCATTGATATCTTCTCGCTCATTGGGATTGTCCTGCTGCTCGGGGTTGTGGCGAAGAACTCGATTCTGTTGGTGGACTACACCAATCAGTTGATTCATGAGGGCCTCGAGAGAAATGCGGCTCTGTTAAAAGCCTGTCGCACGCGTCTGCGCCCGATCCTGATGACCTCTTTGGCTTTGATTGCCGGGATGATTCCGATCGCGATTGGTTTGAATGAAGCTTCAGCGATGCGAACCTCCATGGGGATTGCCATCATTGGAGGTTTGATCAGTTCAACTCTGTTGACGTTGTTGATTGTGCCAGCGGCCTTCGGCTTTATTGAAGACTTTAAAATGTGGTTCCGCGCAAAATTGGCGAAAATCTCAGGTTATCAGGCTTAAAACGTCAGGTCTTCTTGAACTTTCTATAGGCGCCCTGGGGACAGACATCCCTTCCAGGGCGTCGGAGTTGACAATGATTTGCATTTAGTTCAAAAAGGGGAAAAGGCGGTGAGCGTGGAAGGATATGTTGAAACCTGCAGCCAGGCTGAGGAAAACACAGGACGTTGGGATAAAGTGGGTATTTTCTTATCTACACTCTGTGCTCTCCATTGTTTAGCGACACCGCTTTTAATTCTGATTCTTCCGGTTCTAGGAGAGGTTTTCGAACAAGAATGGGTGCATGTTTTGATGGCTCTGTTTGTGGTGCCCATCGGTCTCTACGCTTTTTGGTCCGGCTATCAACATCATCGTCAAAAGAGTGTCTTGGCGTTGGGTTTAATAGGTTTGGTCTTGGTCGGAGGCGCCTCGGTGATGCCTCATGAATGGATTGATTTTTTAGGCCATGACCTGGTCACGATCACAGGGAGTGTCTTTTTAATTTTGGGCCACGTTTTGAATCGTCGTGTGTGTTCCCACTCCCACACTCATGCTCACTCTCATGCAACAACGTCTGCTGTTGGTGCTGCTTCGGTGAGTGAGCAAGTCGTTGCTCCACCGCAAACGCCGATCTCATAATTTTAAAATTCCCTGAGAGGGGTGGGTGTAGTAGTCCGCAACAAAGTGTTGCGGTCGTCCTCGTGGGGGGGGCGGACTCCGTCTGTTTGTTTTCAAAAAAGCACAAGAAATAATTGAAAACCAAATGAAAAGGTTTAAGATCCTCCCATACAACCTATATGGGAGGCATCCAGATGGATAATAAAATGAATCGTCGTAGTTTCTTTGCAAGCTTTGCTAAAATCACAGGAGCATTTGTTGTCGCACCTGCTGCATTGTCAGGTGTGTTCTCTTCTTCTGCATTAGCGCAAAAGAAAAGAGGAGAGAGTGGCGGTGGAGCAGCAAAGGATGGCGGAATGCCTTTGATCTCCACAACTGATCCTGTCGCAAAAGCAGTGAAGTACGTAGAAGATTACAAAAAATCTCCTGAGGCCAAGGGCAACCACTGTGCTACTTGTGGTTTCTACACCAAAAAAGAAACACGTAACGGCAAAGAAGTGGGAACTTGCACAATCTTCGCTGGCAAAGTGGTTTATGGCGATGCTTGGTGTGCTTCTTGGAATAAAAAAGCTTAGAGTGTCCAAACAAGCCTGTTGATCGAGGGCTCGATTGTTCGCGCCCCCTGCGCTGGCTTGAGTGCTGTTCAAGGGTGCTTCAGCACCCTTGTCTCTCGATCGCGGGTTGATCGCGATTGTTCTGTTAAGAACTCTGAGTATCTTGAGAGTTGAATTAAAAGTTGAATTAAAAAGGGTAGCTAGAGAAATCTCTAACTACGCCGGATCGCGAAGAGCCCGTCGTAAAATTTTCCCTACATTTGTCTTCGGCAGTTCAGTTCTGAACTCCACCACCTTAGGAACTTTATAATTAGTTAAATTCTTACGAGCATGGGCGATCACATCTTCAGCAGTTAAAGCAGGATCTTTTTTCACAACAACAGCTTTGACGATCTCTCCCGAGCGCTCATCGGCCACGCCGATCGCCGCCACTTCGAGAACTCCTGGATGACTGGCAATAGCCTCTTCCACTTCATTCGGATAGACATTAAAGCCTGATACCAGAATCATATCTTTTTTACGGTCCACAATGCGGAAGAAGCCATCTGCATCGGCCACAGCGATATCACCGGTGCGCAGCCATCCATCCTTCAGCACCTGCGCTGTTTCGTCATCACGGTTCCAGTAGCCGGCCATGACTTGAGGTCCTTTACAGCAGAGCTCTCCCGCTTCGCCGAGAGCCACCTCTTGGTCGTTGTCGTTGAGGAGTTTGATCTCCGTGCTTTGAAAAGGCAGACCAATGGTGCCCACTCGGTCTGTGCCATCGACAGGATTGCAGCAGACAACAGGAGAGGCCTCCGTGAGACCGTAACCTTCAACGATCACAGTTTTGGTGAGCTCCATCCACTTCTCCGCCACAGTTTTTTGCAGAGTCATGGCTCCCGCCACGCTGATTTTCAAGGACTGAAAAGGGATGGTGGTGAATTCCGGATTGTTCATCAAAGCATTAAACAAAGTGTTCACGCCAGCTAAGATCGAGAAAGGTGTCCTCTTCAGCTCTTTGATGAAAGCCGGGATATCGCGGGGATTGGTGATCAGAATATTCTCAGCGCCATAGCGTAAAAGCCCCAGGCAATTCAGAGTCAGAGCAAAGATGTGATACAAGGGGAGAGCAGCGATAGCCACCTCTTCGCCCTCTTTGAGTTTGGGCTGCATCCAGTTACGAATCTGAAGAACATTGGCCAGAACATTGCGATGGAGAAGCATGGCTCCTTTGGCAATCCCTGTCGTGCCGCCCGTATATTGTAAGAAGGCGATATCATCTAAAGAAGAGCTGACTTTTTGTGGAGGTTTGATTGCTCCCAACTCCAAAGCTTGGCGGTAAGTGTAAGCTTGAGGCAGAGAATAACGGGGAACCATTTTTTTAATATGCTTAACCACAGCATTGACCACCCATCTTTTGGGAGCCGGGAAGAGATCGCCGATCTCGGTCAGGACAACACTTTCAATTTGAGTGTCTTTGATAATCTTCTCTAAAAGATGAGCATAGTTGGCCAAGATCACGATGGCTTTGACGCCGGAATCTTTGAACTGATGTTGCATCTCTTTAGCTGTATACAGAGGATTGGTATTGACGACGGTCAGACCGCATTTCAAGGCGCCGAAAACAGCGATAGGGAATTGCAGAAGATTGGGCATTTGAATGGCAATGCGATCCCCCTTTTTTAATTTCAATTCATTTTGCAGGAAAGAGGCAAAAAAATTGGCCTGACGATCCAGCTCTGAAAAGGTCAGGCTGACGCCCATACTGGTGAAGGCTTTTTTGGTCGTGAACAGACGAATGGATTCATCATAAATATCAATCAGAGAAGAGTAGCCGGAAAGATCGACTTCGGAAGAAATACCTCGAGGATAATTTTTGAGCCAAATTTTTTCCATACTGCCCCCTCTTGATGCGTTCTTATGAGTTTTCCTGAAATTGTAGAGTAAAGGTTCAAGCTAGGTAAAGTAAATTCTTGTTTTCACTGAGTCACTTTGGGAAACTAGTTCTATGT